>JANPDN010000045.1:0-38974 GCA_031431555.1 Rubrivivax sp. | reverse complement strand
CGACATCGAGGTCGTCGTCGGTCAGCTTGCCCCATTGCTCCTTGGCTTTGCCGGTGACTTGTTTCCAATTGCCTTCAATCTGGTCCCAGTTCATGTCCGTGTCCTTAAGTGGTGGAGAGAAAGTCGACAGCGCTCGCGGCCGGAGCGCTCACGGCCGAACGGTGATCTCGTTCTTGACGGCCTTCACGCCGTTGACCTTGCGCGTCACGGTTTCGGCGGCGCTCTTTTCCATGGCGTTCTTGGCGAATCCCGACAGCATCACGGTGCCGTTGAGCGTTTCGACCTTGATGCTCAGCGCATCGACGTCCTTGTTGTCGATGAAGCGCGCCTTGACGGCGGTGGTGATCGCGGCGTCGTCGACATAGGCGCCGACACTTTCCTGGCCGCGCGTGACGGCGCAGCCCGAAGTGATCATGACGATGGCCGCTGCTGCGGCGATGAGGGTGTTGCGTGCATTCATGGTGGTGCTCCGGGGGTTGGTGAGGGATGGGGTTTGACGGGCCTCAACTCGCGGCGAGCCAGTCCTTCAGCTCGTCGGCGTGTCCTTGTTCGTCGGCGAGGATGTCTTCGATCAAGCGCCGGGTCGTCGAGTCTTTATCGCCGATCAAACCAATGATCTGGCTGTAGGTCTCGATGGCCACGCGCTCGGCAATCAGGTTGGCGCGGATCATGGCTTTGAGCTCGGTCGACTCGTCATACCCTGCGTGGCTGCGTCCGCTCAATGAATCGGGCGAAAAATCGGGCTCGCCGCCGAGCTGCACGATGCGCGCGGCCAGGCGGTCGGCATGGCCCGCTTCTTCATTCGCATGGACCAAAAACTCCTCGGCGATCTTGGGCGACGCGAGCCCGGCAGCGGTGAAGTGGTGGCGCTTGTAGCGCAACACGCAGACCAGTTCGGTGGCCAGCGAGTCGTTGAGCAGCTTGATGATGTCTTGCCGCCAAGGGCCATAACTCGGCGTCACAGCGCCCTGGTCCAGGCTGCGCCGCGCAGCGTCGATCGCGGCTTCATCGAGACGCATCGGCTGGGCGTCGACGCTGGACAGGGCTTTGACGTTGCTGGGTTTGTGCTTGGCGGCCATCGTGGCTTTCTGCGGTGTCAGTGGTGGTTCAGTGCGCTTGCGCACCAAACCGATGGCTCGACTGTAGGAATGCCGGCGCTCGGCGGCCATCGGCGCAAAACACCTGCGCGTGTAGGACGATGCCGCGTCGTCCGCGCCGGGTTCAATGCGGCGACGCGGCTGACACGCGGGTGGGCGCCGCGTTGATCTCCGGCCCCGCCAGCAGCGGGATCACGAAGCAGCTTTGCGCCGCCAGCGCTGGCCAGGCCAAGGCCTCGCCGACACACAGCAAGCGGGCTTGCAGCGGCGCCGCAGCGGCCAGCGCGGCGGCGGCGTCCAGGCGCAGCAGGATGAAGCGCATGCTGCGGCCGTCACGTTTCAGCGTCAGCTCCGCGCGGGGCCAATGCGACGGCAGGCAGGGCCTGAAAGACAGCTCCTTGGCGCCCTGGCGCAAGCCGAAGATCGACTCGATCGCGGCGCGGTGCATCCATGCCGCAGCACCGGTGTACCAACTCCAGCCGCCGCGCCCGACGTGCGGCGGTTGGGTGTAGACGTCGCCGGCCATCACATAGGGCTCGATCGCATACGCCGCGCCGTATTTCGGGTGCTGCGCGCGGTGGGCCGGGCTGAGGTAGGTGAAGTAGCGGTAGACGCTGTCGTTGTGGTCATTGCGGTCGCTGTGCTGGCCGCTGCCCTGCGCCAGCCGGTTGGTCCGCACGAACTCGGCCTGTGCCATAAGCGCCCACACGCCGCCATGAGAATACTGGCCGCCGTTTTCGCGCACGCCCGGCGGGTAGGCCTGGATGTACCCGGCAGTCGGCAGCGCATTCACCAGGGGTGGGTCGAGCAGGCGCATCAGGCCGGCTTCATGATCGACAAGGTGTTTTTCGACCGCCGCCAGCGCCATGCGCTGCAAAGCCGGCGGCGCGGCGCCCGACAGCACCGACCAAGCTTGCGCGATGAGGTCGATGCGCGCCTCGGGGTTCGCGTGCGAGCCGAGCGGCGTGCCGTCGTCGAAGAAGGCGCGCCTGAACCACTGGCCGTCCCAGGCGGCGCCATTGAGCGCGAGGGTCCATCCCTGTGCAGCTTGCCGCCAGCGTGCGGCGCGATCGATATCGCCGCGGGCCTGCGCCAGCGGCGCGTAGTCGGCCACCAGTTTGCACAAAAACCAGCCCAGCCACACCGACTCACCGCGGCCCTCGATGCCGACCCGGTTCATGCCGTCGTTCCAGTCGCCGCTGCCCATCAGCGGCAGGCCATGCACGCCGACCTTCAGGCTGCGGTCGATCGCGCGCGCGCCGTGCTCGTAGACCGTGGCCTGCTCGCTGCTGACGGTCGGTGTGTAGTAGGCGTCTTCGGCGCCCTCGGGAATCGCAGCACCTTCGATGAAGGGCACCGGCTCGTCGAGAAGCGTGGTGTCGTCGGTTGTGTGCAGGTAGTGCACGCAGGCGTGCGGCAGCCACAACAGATCGTCCGAGAAATGCGTGCGCACGCCGGCGCCGCCCGGGCTGTGCCACCAATGTTGCACATCGCCTTCGGGGAACTGGCGCGACGCCGCGAGCACGATCTGCTCGCGCAGCATCGCCGGCGCGGCCCAGGCCAGCGCCATCGTGTCCTGCAGCTGGTCACGAAAACCGGTGGCACCGCCGGCCTGATAAAAACCCGCCTTGGCCCACAGCCGGCACGACAAGGTCTGGTACAGCAGCCAGCGGTTGACCAGCGCGTCGAACAGCGGGTCGGGCGTTTTTACGCTGGTCGTGCCGAGCAGGCGGTCCCAGTGCGCGCGCACCTGGGCGCTGCGATCGCCGGCGGTGGTGACGGCTGCCACTGCGGCGAGTTGCCGCGCCGCGTCGGGGCTGTCGGCGTAACCGAGCAGGAAGACCCGCTCGGCGCTGTCGCCCGGGGCTACTGTCAGCTTGGTCGACAGCGCCGCGCAAGGGTCCAGGCCAAGGCCGCTGCGCTGGCCAAAATAGTCCGGCAGCACAAGGCCACCACGGGCGTCGAAAAACTCGCGCCGGTCGCAGGTCCAGTCTTCGGTTTCGTCGGTTGCGCCGGCGATGGCCAGGAACGCGGTGCCGTCACCAAAGCCGGCCGCGTGGTCACGCTGGGTACACAGCAGCGCGGTCAATTTGTGTTCGGGCAGGCGTTGGCGGTGCAGCGCGGTGTGGACCGTGCCGCGGTCGCTGCGGTTGGCGCCCATCATCCATTCGGCAATGCCAACGGCCCGCCAATGCAGCGTGCGCGCGCTGCAGTTGTTGATGTGCAGCCGCACCTGCTTGACCGAGGTCTCGGCGTCGACGGTCCAGGTCACCGTGACCTCGACCTCACCACGGCGGTGTTGGATGCTGGTGCTGCCCTGGCCATGCGTGACCTGGTAGGTGGCCGCCTGTGCGCCGTCTGCGGCGGCCGGGCCCCAGGCCGAAGGCGCCACGCCCCAGCTCTGCCGGCTCCTGCGGTCCTGCAGCAAAAACCATTCGGCTGGCGGGTCGGCCACGGGGTCGTTGGACCAGGCGGTGAGCTGGTTCAGTCGGCTGTTGCGGGCCCAGGTGTAGCCGCCGCCGGCTTCAGACAACTGGCTGCCGAAGCCGGGGTTGGCCATCACATTGACCCAGGGCCGCGGCGTCCGCAAGTTGTTGCCGACCTCGAACGTGAATTCGCCAGTCATCGGCACGAAGGCACCCGTTGTTGCCGCCGGCGCGGTGCTGCCGGTATCCGCCAAGGCCAGCGCTGCGGTCGAGGTGTCATCGCGCGATTCGAAGGCCGCTTCGTGCAGATCGCACCACTCCTGCACATGGTGCACCAGCGGGCGGCCGTCGGCGCGCAGGCGCACACGGGCCAGGCACTGCAGGGTGCTCAACTCGTCGGCTGACAGCTCGTCGGCGCGCAGCGCGTACAACCCGGTGGTCGCCGCGCCGTGCGGGCCGGCGTCGGCACCATGCCGTTCGCGCAGCGCAGCGAGCTCGCGCTGCAAGTCCATCTGGTACGACGCCGCTTCGGCGTTCACGACCACCAGGTCGCAGGCCACGCCGCCCCAGGCCCACAGTCGCAGCGCCTGCGCCAGAGAGCGCAGCAGGCCCAGGCCCTGGCTCACGCCGGCCGAGACCAGGATGATCGGCCGGTCACCGGAGATGCCGAAGCGCCACAGCAGGCTCCGATCGCAGCGTCCGGCGGGTGTGCCCTCATTCGGCGTGCCGGCCTGTGGCCGGGTCAGGCTGAGCACCAGCGCGGTGGTCAGGCTCTGGATCGCGGCAAAGTTTTCGGCGCTGATGCGCAGCGTGCGCAGGCGGATGCCGCTCAATGTGGCCGACATCAACGAGGCACGCTGGACATGGATCGGCTGGCGGTATTTGTCGATCACCGCGTGCAAGGTCTCGGCATGGTCAGACGCGGCGGTGGCGAAAGTCAGCTCGGCCTTGCCGTGCGGCGCGATGCGCAGGCGCACCGACATCGCGCAGACCGGGTCCAGGCCGGTGTCGAGCCGGGCCGGTACTTCGCCGTCGATAGCGGTGGCGTCGCCCGGCGTGGCGCCTGCCTCTGCGCCGGTGTCGTCAGCCGCGGGCAGGGCGTCGAATGATGCCAAGGGTTGGCTCGCCGCGCGGTTGCGGCCGAGCCAGCGCAGGCGGTCGGTCTGGACCCGCAAGCCGAGCACCTGGGCGTCACTGTCGGCCAGGAAATGCGCCGCGTGCAGGCCCTGCTCGGTGGCCAGCCGAGGCTTGCGCTCGAAGAGCAGCGCCTGGTCCGAGGCCAGCCAGTGCGCGCGCACAAACAGGTTGCCGAATGCAGGGTGGGCTTCGTCGGCGCGGGTCTCGGCCAGCGTGACTTCAAACGCCGACATCAGCTCGATATCGAGCACGCGATCGCCGAGGTTGCGCAGCTCGACACGGCGGAATTCGATATCGTCTTCGGGGCTGACCCAGACCGTCGTGTGGGCCTGCAACCCGGGCCAGGCGGCGTCGAAGCAGACGCGGTCGGCGTGGAACAGGCTTTGGTAATTGGCCGCCGGATCGGGCGCCGGATGCTGGGTGATCGACACCGGCTGCGGCTGCTGGTCCCAGCGCAGAAAAAAGAAGCTGCCATGCGCATCGCGCAGCGCATCGTCACGCCAGCGGGTGATGCCGAGATGGTTCCAGCGGCTGGTGCCGGCGCCGTTGGCGCGCAGCGTCACGCTGTAGCGGCCGTTGCCCAAGACATGGGTCGGCTGCAACGCAGCGCCGCCTGGCGGTACTTCGCGCAGCAGCCCCGGCGCACGGCGTTGCGGCACCAGTCGCGGCGGCCCCGCCGTCGGCGCGTAGAGCAGGGAGACTTCGCGCGGCGCACGTTCGTGCAGCAGCGAAGCGACGGCCTCGATATGCGGGTTGGCCATGCCCCAGCGCCGCACGATGCCGCCGAGCAGCACGTTGGCCAAGGCCACGATGGTCATGCCCTGGTGGTGCGCCATGAAGGTGCCCACCGGCGTCGACACCCCGCTCTCGGTCTGCCGCGACGGTGTGAAATCCAGCGCTTCGATGAAGCCCAGGTCCCCGCGGGCACGCAGCGACTGCAAGGCGGCGAAATTGACGCAGGCGCGGTGCGGCGCGATCTGCGCCGCGAGCGCGGTGGCATAGGGCGCGATCACCAATTCGTCGGGCGGCGTGCGGCGCAGCGCCAGCCGCGGCACGCCTTGCGGTGCGTACTGGTAGGCCAGGGTGTGGTCGCGGCCGGCGTAGGCCGATTCAGAAATCCCCCACGGCACGCCGTGCGCGTCGGCGTAAGCGATCTGCTCGCGCAACGCCGCCAGGCAAGCGTCGCGCAGCACGCTGCCGTGGGGCTCGTCGAGCACCAGCGTGGGCATCAGGTACTCGAACATCGAGCCCGACCAGGAGCGCAAGCCTGCGCATTGGCCGACGGCGTAGAACGGCCGCCCGAGTGATGCCCAGTGGCTCACCGGCACATCGCCCTTGGCGATCGCCAACAGGCTGGTCAAGCGCGACTCGGAGGCCAGCAAGTCGTAGAAGCCGGCATCGAGTTCTTGCTCGGCGACGCGGTAGCCGATGTGGAACAGGTGCCGCTTGCGGTGGTACAGGAAACCGAAGTCCGCCGCCCAGGCGGTCTGCTCGCAGACTTGCGCGACCTGGTTCAGGCGCGGCACCAACAACGTGTCGGTCGCGCTGCACGCGAGTTCACGGCAGGCCTGCGCCACCGCAAGCAAGTGGCCCGCGAGATTGCCGCTGTCGACGGTGGAGACATACATCGGCAGCAGCGGCGCGCCGCTCTGGGTGTCGTACCAGTTGAGGAAGTGGCCGCGGTGGCGCTGCAGCGTGGCCAGCGTGGCCAGCGTGGCTTCCAGGCGCGTCAGCAACTCTTCGGTGCTGATCCAGCCGAAGGCCTTGGCGCAGGCCGCGCTGAGCAGATACAGGCCGATATTCGTCGGCGAGGTGCGGTGCGCCAGCATCTCCTGCGGCAGGGTCTGCAGGTTGTCGGGCGGCAGGTGCCGGTCGTCGGGCCCGACGCAGCGCTCGAAGAAGCGCCAGGTGTCGCGCGCGATGGCTTGCAAGTAGGCGTGATCGACCGGCGGCAGCGCGGCGTCCTTGCGCGGTGGCTGCGGCCGGCTGACCCACCAGGTCCACACCGGCGACGCGCCCCAGAGCAAGCACAACACGCTGGCCAGCAGCAGGTACGGCGTGCCCGCGGCGAGCATGCCGCCGAGCAGCACGGCGGCCACCAGCGGCAGGCTGCCATGCCGGCGCAGCAGCGCCACGAGTTCGGTTTTCACCGCGGCCTGCACGGCAGCCGCGGTGGTCCATTGCAGCAAGTCGCGGCGGCTGACGAGCATGCGGTAGAGCGCGCGCACGATCGCGTCGACCGCCATCAGCGACTGGTGCAGCAGTTGCGCCAATTGCCACAGGCCGGCCCACATCACACGCCCCAGATCGGCCACCGCCTGGTGGTAAAAATGGCGCTTGGCGATATCGTCGCGGCTCGGCGAAAAGCCGGCCACCGCGCCCATCAGCGGGCCGGCGCAATAGGCCGCCAGCACCAGCAGCAGCGCCGCGCCGGGCGCGACAAAGTCGGTGATCAGCGCCCACACCAGCAAGGCCAGCGACATCGGCGCGACCAGCGAGCGGCGCAGGTTGTCGAACATCTTCCAGCGGTCGACAGCGCGCAGCGGGTAGCGCCGCGGCTGCAAGAGGATCGGCAGCAACTGCCAGTCGCCGCGCGTCCAGCGGTGCACCCGCGCCATCGCCACATCAGCGTGGAAGGGCGCGTCTTCGATGACAGCGATGTCGGTCACCGCGGCGCAGCGGGCCATTGCACCTTCGAGCAGATCGTGGCTGAGCACCAAGCCTTCGGGCAGGCGGCCGCCGAGCACGGCATGCATCGCGCGCACATGGAGCAGGCCCTTGCCGGTGAAGCTGCCCGCGCCGAAGAGGTCTTGATAGACCTCGGAGCTGGCCGCGCTGTAGGGGTCGATGCCGCAGTGCCCAGCAAACAGCCAGTGGTAGAGCGTGAAGTCGCGCGGCGCGGGCAGCGGCGTGACGATGCGCGGCTGCAGGATGCCGTAACCACGCAGCACGCTGCGCCCGTCGGCCGAGAGCTCGGGTTGGTTGTGTGGGTGCGCGGCCACGCCGACCAACTCGCGCAGCTTGCCCGGCGGCAACTGCGTGTCGCTGTCCAGCGTGACGATGTATCGCGTGTCGGGCGCGATCTGCGAGGCCGCGCCCAAATCCAAAAACTCGACTTGCTTGCCGGTGGCCAACGCGGCGACGAGTTGCTCGAGCTTGCCGCGTTTGCGCTCCCAGCCGATCCAACGCTGTTCGGTGACGCTGAATTGGCGGCGGCGGTGCAGGATGATGAAACGCGGCGCCACCCCGCCACCCGGATGCGCGACGTTGAGCGCGGCGATCTGCTGCACCGCGTCGGCGAGCAGTGCGTCGTCGGTGGCAGCGTGCTCGCTGGCGGCATCGGCCCAATCGGTGAGCAGCGCAAACTGCGCGCAGCGTTCGGGGTTGGCCAGGTAGTGCAGTTGCAGCCGGTGCACCAGTTCCTGGACCGAAGCGGCGCTGGTCAACATCGCCGGGATGACGACCATCACGCGGTGCTCGGCCGGGATGCCGCCGGCCAGCGCCAGCCGCGGCAGCGCCTGCGGCTGCGCCGACTCGCTGATCAGCCGGTTGATGATGGCAACCAGCGCTTCTGACGCCGGCCACAGCATCAGCGCTGCACCTACGCTGGTGACCCAGGGCGCCGTGCCGCTCGGCAGGCCCGCCGCATGGCGCGCCAGCATCCAGGCCACCAGCCCAAGCGTGCCGAACAGCAACAGGCCAAGGTAGATGGGCAGTGCCAGGCGCCGGGCCAACGGGTGCCAGGCGCGCGCCAAGCGCTCGTCCAGACCGAGTGCCAGCAGGAGTGTCGGCCGGCCCGCGCCGCAGGTCCAGTGGCTGGCCACGCGTGCGGCGTCCGCGTCGGCGGTGTGCATCAAGTCCAGCAGGGTCTGCGCCACCGCGCCTTCGCTGCGGCCACTGCGCCGGGCCAGCCGCTCGATGCCATGCAGCGTCTGGTCGCGTGTGCGTGCATGTTCGGCCTCGAACAGCGGCGAGGTCAGCATCAGCCGCATCAGCGCGCTGGTGCGGGCGACGATATCGGGCCAGTCGGCGTCGCCGATGGCGCGCAGCGAAGTCAGCGCGTTGCTCACGCTCAGGTTGTCGGCGGCCTGGTCGGCGATCTGCTGCGCCTGCTTCATGGCCAGATCGGGCAGCGCGGTGAGCAGCCACGCGCGCGGTTCGGCGCGGTCGCTGCCGTCGCCGGCGGTGCGGCCGTCTTGCAGGCGCTGCGCAAGTTGAGTCAGGAATATCTCGCCGACGCCGCGTTGCTCGAGCAGGGCATGGGCTGCCTGCAGCGACGCCACGGTGCAGGTGTCGAGGCGGTCGCAGCACTGGTTGGCGACTTCGCGTGCGGCCTTGTTGCTGGCCACGCGCTCGGCCAGGCGGCGCAGGTTTTCGATGAGCACCACGCGCAAGGTCGTCGGCAGCGCCCACATCTCGGCGAGCCGCAGTTCGCGCGTTTCCTGGTAGGCGTTGAGGAACTGCGTCAGCAAGGCTTCGTCGAAAGCGCCGTCGGTGTGGGCAACAAAAGCCCAGGCGACGCCGTAGATTCGCGGCAGGCCGGCGAGCGGCGGGCCGATCAAGATCGGCAGGCTGCGGAAATAGCTGCGCGGCAGGCCCTCGTGGATCTCCTTCAACTGCGCTTCGATGAGATGAAAGTTGTCGAGCAGCCACTCGGCCGCCGGGCTGATGTCGTAGCCGGTGCTGGCCTGCACGCCGATATACCGGTGCGCTTCGCGCAGCGTGCGGATATTGCTGCGCAGGCGCGGAAAGAAGGTCGCGGCGTGCGCTCGCGCGAGCGCCGCGTCGTGGGTCTGCCCGAGGCTGCGGCCGTGTTGCGCAAAACGCTGCAGGCCGAAGATCTCGGACCGGATCGGCGGCGCAACCGGGCCGCGTGCGCCATCCAGCATCTCCAGCAGCGCCTGCTGCGCCGTGGGCATCAGGCGCTGAAGGCCGGATGCCGCCATGGCCTAAAGCGCCAGCGAAACGACACCGATCAGCAGGGTCGCCACCACCAGCGTCGTCACCAGCCGCGACGCCAGAAAATCGTTCAGCGCTTCGCCCAGGCAGCGCAAGGTGGCCAAGCGCCCATGAGCGCCGATGCAATCGCCGAGATGTTCGCCGAGTGCCGACAGCTCCATCGGTGCGGTGTCGGCCCGGTTGCTGAAGGTCGAGGTGCTCCAGCGGGGAGCGGGATGGGCTGGGGTTGTCATGACGGGCTCCGGCCGCGCGGCCAGCGGGCCGAACGGGAAATGGGGTTGAGAAGGGCCAACTCGCGGGCGATGTCTGGCGAGGCGGGCCGCGGCAATGCGATGCCTGCATGCTGCGCCCGCGGTGCCGGCTTGTCTGTCGGACAGCGCACCGACAGCTGTAGGAACCGTCCTAGCCCGTCGACACCCCATCGACACCCGGTTGCCAGCGCGCTCTGTGCGCCAGCGCACAGACGGGCGGGCTCGAGGCGCCTATCTTCGTCCGCGTTGTCGCCTCCGACCTTGGAGATCAGCATGATCCTGTCGACCTTGCAGCGCCTGAGCCGCGACGCTTTCGAGGCATCGGCTTTCCTGTTCGCGCCGATCGACCGGGACCCGGTGGCCGAAGCACCGGTTGCCCTGCGAGACTTCGCCGACTCTCTGCGGGCGGCGGGGGACCTGGCCGAACCGGGACACATGACTTTGCATGCGGTGCGCGACGGCGGAACCATCGTCGATTTCGAATGGGACCGCGCCAACGCAGCCGCGTTGCGGCTGCTGCGCGCCGATTCCGGCGGCCTGCGTGGCCGGCGCCTGCTCGACCTGCTGGCCGGGCGCGCCGGCCGGTTCGACATCTTCAACCAGTACCGACAGGTCGTCGAAATCGGCCCGGCTCGCGCGGTGCAACAAGCCGTCGCGCTCAACGGCTCGGTGGCGGTGCTGCACCATGCGGCACTGCGCTGGCGCGATGGCGTCGCGGTGACGCTGACCAACCTGACCGCGGTGCGGCATGAGTTCATGCTGCGTGAAGAGCTTCTGGCGCGCGCGCGGACGCGCGCGCCCGATCACCCAGCGTAGGCGACCGCCGGCATCGCGCGCCGCTCAGGCGCGGTCGACCGGGGCCCGGCGCGTTGCTGACCGAGGCCGCTGTTGTGTTCGGGTCACTGTTCGGTAGCGCACAAACAGTTGCACGCGGTTCGCCTATATTCAATGGGAACATCCTGGTTGGTGAACGGATGACCGAGGCGGTCGTCGCCGCACCCGCAGCCGTACCGCAAATCGATGAGCAGTGTTATTCCACCCTCTGGCCCCGACCCCAAACTGAACCAGCTGCTTGCCGCCTTGCCAGCGGCCGAGTACGAGCGCTGGCTGCCGCACCTCGAAGCGGTGCCGCTGGTGCTCGGCCAGGTGCTCTACGAATCCGGTGCCACGCTCGAACATGTCTACTTCCCGACGAGCTCGATCGTCTCGCTGCTTTACGTGCTGCAGAGCGGCGCGTCGGCCGAGATCGCCGTCGTGGGTTTTGAAGGCTTGGTCGGCGTGTCGCTGTTCATGGGTGGCGATTCGACCCCCAGCCGCGCCGTGGTGCAGAGCGCCGGTGGCGCTTTCCGCCTGCGTGCGCAGGCGATGAAGGACGAGTTCAACCGAGCGGGCCCGGTATTGCAGCTGCTGCTGCGTTACACCCAGGCGTTGATCACGCAGATGTCGCAGACGGCGGTCTGCAACCGCCACCACTCGCTCGACAAACAACTCTGCCGCTGGTTGCTGCTGAGCCTGGACCGTCTGCCCGGCAACGAACTGGTGATGACGCAGGATCTGATCGCCAACATGCTCGGGGTGCGCCGCGAAGGCGTCACCGAAGCTGCGCTCAACCTGCAGAGGGCTGGCTACATCCGCTATTCACGCGGGCGCATCACGGTGCTCAGCCGTGCTGGCCTGGAGGACGCGACCTGCGAGTGTTATGCCGTCGTCAAGACGGAATACGACCGGCTTTTGCCTGCCAAACCGGCAATCTGAACGCCGGCCCCCAAGGGGCTACTTCTTGTTCGGGTCGACCTTGTTGCCGATCACCCCGCCGACAGCCGCGCCGCCCACCGTGCCGGCGGTGCTGCCGCCAGTGACCACCGCGCCGACGACGCCGCCGATGGCCGCGCCGGCGGCAGTGTTCTTGTCACGCGTGGACATGCCGCTGCACGCACCGAGTGAAAGGGCGAGCAGGGCGATGGCCGAGGGGTAGAGGAAACGAGTGGTCATGATGGACTCCTGGGGTGGTTGAAGCCGGCAACAAAGCCGGTGCAACCGAGATGTAGCGCCTGTGGCCGCGGCGGTCTGTGCGATGGCCCACCCAGCGCTCCAGCGCATCAGCCCAGCCCGGCTTCAGCTGGCGTGCTGCTTGACCCACGCTACGTAGCGATCCATCCAGGCCTGCAGAAATTTCTTCTGGCTTTGGCCGAGTTCACCGGCACCGTCGAACAGGTCAGCGTTGGCGTGGATGAACGCTTCGGGCTGGCCCATCGTCGGCACATCCAGGTACGCCAGGATGTTGCGCAGGTGCTGTTGTGCCATCGACGTGCCGATGGCGCCGACCGAGGCGCCGATCACCCCTGCGGGCTTGCCGGCCCAGACACTTTGGCCGTAGGGGCGCGATGCCTGGTCGATGGCATTTTTCAGCACCCCGGGGATCGAGCGGTTGTACTCGGGCGTCACGAAGAGCAGGCCCTGCGCGGCTTTGATCTGCGCCTTCAGGCGCACGACGGTCTCGGGCGGCTTCCCATCGCCGTCCTGGTTGTACAGCGGCAGGTCGGCGATCGAAAGCTGGGTGAATTCGAAGTCGCCCGGCCCGAGTTTGGCCAGTGCTGTGGCCAAACGACGATTGAACGAATCGCGGCGCAGGCTGCCGACGATGACTGCGATCTTGATGGCGGGCATGGCGGACTCCGTTGGTTGAGATGGCAACCGTACGCGGCGTTGCTGCCGCGGTCTGTTCGACACAGCACACATCACCCCGCTCAACGGCGGCTCAGGACTGGCTCAGGACGGGCTCAGCCAGACTTCGTTGCGGCGCAGCGCCCAAGGCGTGCCTGGCGCGTTGTAGCGTGCGTAAACCGGCGCGTCGGCCCAGGGCATCTGGGCTGCACGCAGCACTGCGCCAAGCCGCTCGAAGTGCTCGTCGTCGTTGGCGCGCGACCAGCAGCCCGAATAACAAATCGCGGCCAGCGTGTGGCCCGCCACTTCGCGCATCTGCACGCGTGCGTCGGTGGGGTCGGGCGCCGACCTCAGCGTGGTGCCTTTGGGCAGTGCGAAGCGCACCAGGCTGCCAAAGGGCGCTGCCGATGGTGTCACCGGCACGAGCATCGTGACTTCTGCCGGCGCATGGGTCTGTGTCACCGGTGTTGTCATCGCAAAGGTTCGTCGTTGTGTGTTCTGGCCGAAGATATAACCGGCCAGGATCGGGAAGGCCCGGCTGGCGGCATCGTCAGGCGGGCCGGCGATGAGCACCTCGGCCACCACGTAGGCCGCGTAGCGCCTGATATCGACATGCTCGCCGAGCCTGAGCAGCACGTCGTAGGCAGGCTCATCGGCGGCCGGGCTCACGGCCGGCACCCGCGGCGGTGCCAGGCTGCGCCGGCCTTTGCGCGCCGATCGCCCGCATGACATGAAGTTGCTCGAGAGCGTGGCGCCATGACCGCGATCAAAGTCGATCTGGATGGTTGCGTCTGTGCGCTGCAGCACTGACGGCGGCTTGGCCCGGTACTACCTTGCGCATCTCGCAGCTCCTGGCCCAGCGCACTGCCATGAACATCCTGATCGAGCCGACCACCAGCGCCACCAGCAGGCCGAGGCCAAGCGTGCCGGGTGGGCATGCTGATGCTGGCCGCGTTGCAGGCACAGATGTTGGAGCTGGCCAAGACCACCGGCGCGCGCAGCCGCATCGAGACCGATCCGCTCAAGGCCGTGGCCGGCGCCGACTGCCTCTATGCCGATGTCTGGGTTTCGATGGGCGAGCCGCACGCGGTGTGGAAGCATCGCATCGACCAACTCCTGCCTTACCAGTTCAACGCCGCCTTGATGCGCGCCACCGGCAACGCACGCACCCGCTTCATGCACTGCCTGCCGGCGTTGCACAACCTCGACACCGAGGTTGGCCGTGACATTCACGAGCGTTGTGGTCTGACATGAGGCGTGCCTGAGGCGGAAATGAGGCGCGCATGAAACTCGTGGTGGCCTTGGGCGGCAACGCGCTGCTGCGACGCGACCAGGCGCCGACGGCTGACAACCAGCTCGACAACATCCGCCGCGCTGCGGTGCAACTGGCACGCGTGGCGGCCGCACACGAGCTGGTACTGACGCATGGCAACGGCCCGCAGGTGGGCTTGCTGGCCCTGCAGTCCGCCGCCTATGCGGGCGTCGAGAGTTACCCGCTGGACATGCTCGGCGCGCAGACCGACGGCATGATCGGCTACCTGCTCGAGCAGGAACTGGCCAATCTGCTGCCGCCCACGCGCGCGGTGGCGACATTGCTCACCCGCGTCGAGGTCGATCCGCACGACCCAGCCTTCGAACACCCGAGCAAGCCGATCGGGCCGGTTTATGCGCGCGCCGATGCCGAGCGCATCGCCGCCGAGCGGCAGTGGACGATGGCGCCCGACGGCGAAGGCATGCGCCGCGTCGTCGCCTCGCCGCAACCACTGCGTGTGCTCGGGGTCGAGCCGATCCGCTGGCTGCTGGAGCACGAGGTATTGGTCATCGCCGCCGGTGGCGGCGGGATCCCGGTCGCGCGCGGCGCCGATGGCCACAGCCTGCAAGGCGTCGACGCAGTGATCGACAAGGACCTGTGCAGCGGCTTGCTGGCGCGCCTTCTGCAGGCCGACTTGCTCGTCATCGCCACCGATGTCGATGCCGTTTACGTCGATTGGGGCCAGCCCGGGCAGCGCGCGCTGCGCAAGGTCACGCCGGCCGAGATCGGGCAGCACAATTTCCCCGCCGGCTCGATGGGCCCGAAGGTCGATGCAGCCTGTCGGTTCGTGTTGGCCACCGGCCAGCGGGCGGTGATCGGCTCGCTCGATCAGATCGAAGCGATGCTCGCAGGCGAGGCCGGCACCGAGGTCGGCGCAGGCGCGGGCTGACAACGCCCCCGCCGACCACAAAGGAGCAGTCCCCATGCACCAGCCCTGGCTCGCCCAGTATCCGGCCGGCGTCCCGGCCGAGATCGATAGCCATCGATTTGCGTCGCTGAAGGTCATGCTGTCGGCAAGCAGTGCACGCTTTGCCGACCTGCCGGCCTTCAGCTCGATGGGCACGGTGATGACCTATCGGCAGCTCGACGAGGCAAGCCGCGCCTTTGCGGCCTGGCTGCAGAAGGTCGCCAAGCTCCAGCGTGGCGATCGTGTCGCCTTGATGCTGCCCAATCTGCTGCAGTACCCGGTCGCCCTGTTCGGCGTGCTGCGCGCCGGCATGGTGGTGGTCAATACCAACCCGCTCTACACGCCGCGCGAACTTGAGCACCAGCTGCGGGATGCCGGCGCCACCGCCATCGTGGTGCTGGAGAACTTCGCGCACACGCTGGCCAAGGTCATCGCCGCCACGCCAGTGCGCACGGTGGTCACCACGCAGGTGGGCGATTCGCTGCCCACGCTCAAACGGCTGTTGACGAACGCCGTGGTCAAGCACGTGAAGAAGCTGGTGCCGGCTTGGCATCTGGACGGTGCCGTGGATTTCAACAGCGTGCTCGCTGCCGGCCGCGCGCAGCAGCTCGACGAGCCGGCGCTTACCCATGACGACCTGGCTTTTCTGCAGTACACCGGGGGCACCACCGGCGTCGCCAAGGGCGCGATGCTCAGCCACGGCAATATGGTCGCCAACGTGTTGCAGGTGGCGGCATGGGTATCGCCCAACCTGAACGACGGCCGCGAGACGCTGGTCATCCCATTGCCGCTGTATCACGTGTTCGCGCTGACGGGATGCCTGTCCTTCTTCAGCAAGGGTGCGCACACGGTGCTCGTGGCCAACCCTCGGGACATGCCAGCCTTCCTGGCGACGATGCGGCAGACGCGCTTCACCGCGATCATCGGCGTGAACACGCTGTTCCGCGCCATGCTCGACGCACCCGGCTTCGCCGCGGTGGACTTGAGCCACCTCAAGCTCGCCGTGGCCGGTGGCATGGCCGTGCAGCGGGTGGTGGCGCAGCGCTGGAAAGAGCGCGCTGGCGTGCCGCTGGTCGAAGGCTACGGCCTCACCGAGAGCGCCCCGGTGGCGATCGCCAACCCCGTCACCGTTCAGGAGTGGAGCGGCCAGATCGGCGTGCCGCTGCCGAGCACCGAAGTGGCGATCGTCGACGACGATGGCAAGCCCCTCGCGCTGGGCCAGGTCGGCGAGATCTGCCTGCACGGGCCGCAAGTGATGCGTGGCTATTGGAACCGACCCGACGAGACCGCCAAGGTATTCACCGCAGACGGCTGGCTGCGCACCGGCGACATGGGTGTGATGGACGAGCGCGGCAGCGTGCGCATCACCGACCGCAAGAAAGACATGATCGTGGTCTCCGGGTTCAAGGTCTTCCCCAACGAGGTCGAGGACGTGCTGACCATGCACCCCGGCGTGCTGGAGGCCGGGGTGATCGGCGTGCCCGATGAACGATCAGGTGAGGCGGTCAAGGCGGTGGTGGTGCGCAAGAACCCGGCACTGACCGAAGCCGAGTTGCTGGCGCACTGCAAGCAGCATCTGACCGGGTACAAGCTGCCGCGCAGCATCGAGTTCCGCAGCGAGCCGCTGCCCAAGACCAACATCGGCAAGATTCTGCGGCGGGAGCTGCGCGATGGCCATGCCACGGCATCGGCACAGGATGCAAAACCACCTTAACGTGCCTGTGGCGGCGAAGCCTTGAGCGTGTTGACCACGGTCGGTGTAGGTGGGGGCTGACAACACCCGCGCTCGCCGACCGACAGACAGCCCGCACGCGACGACAAACACTCGGCTGGCCCCGTGCATGCGAGAGCACAACCGGGGCAGGCCCAACGACTGACCTGGAGATTTCATGCAAGCCGATCCCAAACATCCTGCATCACCCGCACCCGCACCCGCGCCGGATCACGAGGCCCTGCAAGGCGAAGGCAACTACGACGCCACGCGCCGCCATCGTGCGTCGGTCGAGTCCTTCGTCGAGTCTGGTCAGGTTGAAGACGCGGCGCGCGACGCTGCGCCGAAGACGCCCCTTGAAAAGCAAGCGCTGCTGGATGCCGAGCAGATCGGTGAGTCGCATTCAAAGGGTGAAGACCCGGCGCTGAAACACGCGCCGCAGCGCAAGCCCTGAGAGGCGAGACCGAATGCATCACGCGCAGGACAGCTGCGCTGTGGCGCCGCTGCGACCGTGAAGCTGCTCTGTGTGTGGGCCGCTTGATCAGTACTTGACGACGATCTTGCCGAGCTGGGCCTTGGTCACTGCCGGTACTGCGCCGCGGGCTTCCCAGCGGTTCAGGTTCCAGGCGCCAGCACCGACCCAATCCTTGACCAGTTTCAGGTTCGCCGCACGCTCGGCGTCGGTGGCGCCGAGGTACTGGTGCATGTTGCCGGGCTTGCCGCCGGCATGCGCGCTGCTGCCGTCGTCGAGCCGGCGCATCAGCGCGCCGGTATCGGGCCAGGCAATGAAGGCGATGAAGCGCTCGTAGGAGTCCATGCGCGGGCCCTGGGATTTGGCCGCGTAGCCTGTTTCGTCGAGCAAGAAGTCGGCACGTTCCGGCGATTTTGCGCCGTGGCAGGTGATGCACTTGCTTTGCCACAAGGCGGCGATTTCCTTGCGGTAGGTGACGTCTTGCGCCTGCGCGCTGCTGACGCCGGTCAACAAAACCGCGGCTGATGCAATCCAGTGCTTGACCATGTTCGGCTCCATTGGGGCAACTAAGCCGCGAGTGTCATCACAGGGTGCGCATCGGTCAGTGCGCCGCCGCACAGACCGCGCGCACGCCCCGATCGAGGCGCTGCGGCACGAGTGACGGGCGCCGGCCCGCGGCAGCGGGTCGGCCAGTGCACGTGCAGCCCTTCAGTGAAAGTGGGGCGTCAACGTCGAGTGCGTCGCTTGAGCAAGAAGAAGATCGCAACGACTCCCGCCGTGAGCACAAAAAATCCGGTGATGGTCCACCCATCCGAAGCCCCCTGAATGGGCGCGCAATCGGCAAAACAGAGGATGGGCCGGACGTGTACAGCCCCCAGCCCTTTAAGCAGCCAAAGCCCGCCCAGCAGCACGCTGATGACACTTGCGACAAAGGCAATCTTTTTCATCGTGTTTCGCTCCGCAACTTCAGCGTGGGGGCCCAAAGGGCCCATCGACATCACGTCCGCAAGAAAGACAGCAGCGCCTCGTTGAACGCCTGCGCGTGCGACAAGTTGAACCCGTGCGGCGCGCCGTTGACCGTCACCAGCGTGCTGTGGAGCACGGCGCGGTGGCTGCGTTGGCCCGAGCCCTCGATCGGCACGATCGCGTCGGCGTCGCCGTGGATCACCAGCGTGGGCACGGTCACCTCCTTCAGGTCTTGGCGGAAGTCGGTGGTGCCAAAGGAATCCATGCAAGCCAGCGCCGCATGTTGGGCCGACTGGTGGCACAGCGCGACCGCTTCAGCGCGCTGCGACTCGGTGACCTGCAGCGCAGTGTTGGCCGAGAAGAAGTCCTTGGTGAATTGGTCGAAGAAGGCGCTGCGGTCGCGCTCGAGCGCCTGCTTCATCTGTTGCGCCTTCGCGGGCGTCAGCGGGCCTTCGGGGTTGTCGGTGGTCTTCATCAGGTACGGCGGCACGGCCGCGGCAAACACCACGCTGTGCAGGCGTGATTCGCCGCATCGCGAGATGTAGCGGGCGACTTCGCCGCCGCCCATCGAAAAGCCCACCAGGGTCACGTCCTGCAGTCCGCATTGGTCCATGACGCGCTGCAGGTCGTCGGCCAGCGTGTCGTAGCTGTAGCCTGACTGCGGCTTGTCCGAGCGGCCGAAGCCCCTGCGGTCATACGCCACCACGCGATAGCCGGCGGCTTGAAGCACCGACACCTGCGGCTGCCAGGCCTGGGCAGACAGCGGCCAGCCATGGATCAGCACCACCGGCCGGCCACCGCCACCGCTGTCGTCGATATGCAGGCGCACGGTGTCAGCGGGCGACGTGTTGGCGTTGCGCGAATCCTCCGGTTTCGCCGTAGCGCCGGCGGCAGCGCCACCCAGCGCGCCGGCAACGGCGCCCAACGTGGCCCCGACCACCACCCCGACCGGGCCGGCCACCGCGACGCCGATCGCGGCGCCCATGGTCATACCGGCCACCACGCCGCCACCCATCAGCACCGATTTTGCCTCGCGCTCGGCCTCTTCGGGTTGCAGCGCGATCTGTGCCGCGGGATTCGGGTCCTGCGACGGAATGCCGTGGCCGGGGCGGGCCTGCTCGGCGAGGTCTTCGTCAGCAGATGCGGTGTTGGACGGTGGCGTGGCGGATGGGTTCATGTGCTTGTCCTGATTGAGATGACGATGGCACGGGCACGTGGCCCGGTGCCGGGTGGCGAATGGGTCGTTGCTGCGCCTTCATTGGTAGCCGATGCCCATCACGTAGTTGCGCAGCAGCGTCTCTTCATGATTGCCGGCGGCGAGCAGCGCGCGCAGCCCGTCGCGGGCATTCACGACGCCAAGCAGCTTGTTGCCGGAGTCGACAAGCAGCACATGGATGATTCCGCGCTCGTGCATCATGGTCAGCACATCGGACAGCAAATCCTCCGGCGCGCAGGCAACGAACCCGCGCGTCATCACTTCGCCTGCACCGGTGGTGAAGAAGTCGGCTTGACCCAAACCCAGGCGCCTGACCAGAACGGTCTCGGTGATGACGCCCAGGGGTGCACCAGCAGCGTCACACACCACCACGACGCTGATTTGCGCGTTCGACAACAGCGCGGCCACGTCAACCAGCAGGGTGCCTGCGGTCACCGTCAGCAAGCGCGAACGGGCCACCGCTTCGATGCCGCCCACCAGCAGGGGCGCCACGGCCCGGGCTTCGGCAGCGGCGACCGGCGGGCTCTCTGGGCTGGCGCTGGTCGGTGGCTCGGGTGTCGTCGCGCTCATCGCGTCAACGCAGCTTCGAGCTGCGCCTTGTTCATCGTCGAGCGCCCCTCCACGCCACGCTGGCGCGCCTCGTTGCGAAGCTGGAGCAGGGTTCGCCCGCCGGGGCCTCGGTGCGAGCGCAGGCCGCAGCGGCGGCCGGCCGGCATGTCGTTGAGCGACGAGGCGCTGGCCTGCACGGACTCACCATGTTGTGCCCGCTCCTTGTTCACGACGCGTGCTGCAATCTCCTCGGCCAGCGGCGCGGGCTCGCCGCGTTCGAGCAGGCTGTCCTTGATGTGCACGTATTGGCGCTCGCGCTTGGCGCTCCAGGCTTTCTGAGGCATCACGGATCCTTCGGCGGTTGGGAATGAAGGCGGCCTGAGGGCCGATCTCGGCAAGTGCTTGTCGTTGCACGTTGAGGTCGATGGTCACTGCCAGGCGCCACGGTGTCTGTTCTCCAGCGCACAGACCCGGATGGCCCAACACGGCAGACTCCAGTCGAATCGCCTGCATGCCCAAGGACCTTCGTGAAGTGGATCCTCATCCCCATCGGCGTCATCACGCCCCGTACACCGCGGCACGCCAGGTGCTGATGACCGGCAGCGACCTCCACCGCATCGCGCGCACAGGCCCGGCAGGGCTTTGGGTGGCCGAGCGCAGCTGGGTGACGACGCGCTGCCGCCACGCAAGCGCTGTACTGCGATCGCGTGACGGCCAGGGTTGACGGGATGTTCCTGTAACTTGACGCGCTCAACCCGACCCCGCCTCTGAGCCCATGATTGCCCTGCTGCAAGCGCATCGCGACGGCCTGTATTTGCAGCCGCACTGGCTGCGCAATATCGTCGCCGGCGTCATCGTCGGTGTGGTTGCGCTGCCGCTGGCGATGGCCTTTGCGATTGCCTCTGGCGCGCGGCCGGAGCAGGGCATCTACACCGCGATCATCGGCGGCGTGCTGGTCACGATCTTCGGCGGCAGCCGCGTCCAGATCGCCGGCCCGACCGGCGCGTTCATCGCGATCCTGCTCGGCATCAGCGCCAAATACGGCATCGCCGGGCTGCAGATCGCAACCCTGATGGCTGGCGTGATCCTGCTCGCGATGGGCGTGGCGCGACTGGGCGGGGTCATCAAATTCATCCCGGCGCCGGTGATCGTGGGCTTCACCGCCGGCATCGGCGTGATCATCTTCGTGGGCCAGTGGCGTGACTTCTTCGGCCTGCCGGTGGTGGCCGGGGATCACTTCCACGACAAGCTGTGGCAGTTGCTCGAAGTCATGCCGCAAATGCACGTGGCGACCCTGGGCCTGGCGCTGCTGAGCCTGGCGCTGCTGCTGGTGGCCCCGCGCATCAAGGCCCTGGCGCGGGTGCCGGGGCCGCTGCTGGTGATGGTCGTGGCCACGCTGCTGCAGGCGCTGCTGCAACTGCCCGGCGTGGCGACGATCGGCAGCGCCTTCGGCGGCATCCCGCAGGGCTTGCCGAGCTTGACCCTGCCGACCGTCACGCTGTCTCAGGTGATCCTGCTGATCGGGCCGGCGTTCACGATCGCCATGCTCGGCGCGATCGAGTCGCTGCTGTCGGCGGTGGTTGCCGACGGCATGACCGGCAGCAAACACGATTCGAACCAGGAACTGATCGGGCAGGGCATCGCCAATATCGTGACGCCCTTGTTCGGCGGTTTTGCGGCCACCGGGGCGATCGCGCGCACCGCGACCAACGTCCGCAACGGCGCGACATCGCCTCTGGCGGGGCTGGTGCATGCCGCGACGCTGGTCGCCGTGCTCGTCGTGCTGGCACCGCTGGCGGCGGGCATTCCGCTGGCCGCGCTGGCTGCGATCCTCTTCGTGGTGGCCTGGAACATGAGCGATCTCCGGCGGTTCGGCCACATCCTGAAAGCCGCGCCGACGGCCGACCGCGTGATCCTCGTCGTCACATTCGGCCTGACCGTATTTGCCGACCTGGTGGTGGCCGTCAACGTCGGCGTGATCCTGGCGATCCTGCAGTTTTTGCGCCGCACGGCCGAATCCGTTGAAACCCGGCCGGTGCCGGCCCGCGCGCTCAAGTCCGAGCTCGCGCAGCTCGGGCTGGCCGAGCCGCCGCCGGGCTTGCTGGTCTACGAGATCGATGGCCCGATGTTCTTCGGCGCGGTCGAGCATTTCGAGCGCGCACTGCTGCAGACCCACACCGACCCGCAGACCTTGATCGTGCGCCTGGGTGGTGTGCCGTTCATGGACATCACCGGCATCCAGACGCTCGGCGAGGTGCTCGGCGCGCTGCAACGGCGCGGTGTGCGGGTGATTCTGTGCGAGGCCAACGCCCGCGTCCTGGGCAAGCTCAAGCAGGCCGGCGTCATTGCCGCGCTGGGCCGCGACGGCTACAGCGAAACACTGGCCAGCGCATTGCTGCAAGCGAGGCCGGCCGCTGTCGATTGACGCGGTGACGGCGCAATCGCGCCTATGTCGGGCATCGCACAGACCGCTGCTGAAGCGTTCCTTATCTTCGCCATCGCGCTGCGGCCTTTCGCCGGCGCTACCCCATCAACGACACAAGGAATGAACATGGATACGAACTACGTCACGCGCGACAACTTCGGCATGTATGCCGCCAAGAATGAAGGCCCCGGACCTGAGCTGATGGGCGCCGACACGCTGCTCGGCAACGACGTCTACAACAAGGACAACGAGGACCTGGGCGACATCAAGGAATTCATGATCGACATGGCCTCGGGCAAGGTCGCTTACGCGGTGTTGTCATTCGGCGGCGTGCTGGGCATGGGCGACAAGCTCTTCGCCGTGCCCTGGGCGGCGCTGAAGCTCGATACCGAGAACAAGCGCTTCACGCTGGACGTGTTGAAAGACACGCTCAAGGATGCGCCAGGCTTCAACAAGGACAACTGGCCCACGATGTCTGACAAGACCTGGGCCGGCGGCGTCCACAAGTTCTACGGCATGCCCTACAGCGGCGATTGAGCTCGCTGCGGCGCGCCGATGCCGGCGCGCTGCAAGGTCGCGCGCAGATGCTCGACTTCGTCGATCAGGTCGAGCATCACCGCGACGCTCTGCAGGTTGGCTTCGAAGTCGCGCTGCAGTCGGCGGATGCGTCGTACGCGCGCGAGTTCTTCGCCACCAAAACGCCACGCGGGTTGTAGCGCCACCGGCTGCACCAGGCCTTCGTCGACGAGCAGGCGGACAAATTCTGGCTCGATGCCGCAGGCGGCTGCGAAGGCATCGAGTTCGAGCGCGTGCTCGTCGCTGATGCAGACGCCGATGGTGACCGTGCTGTGGTTCATGTGTTGGCCCCGGCAGTGGCGCGCGGATCAAAGGCAAGGTCGTGGGCCATGCGCAAGTAGGCTTCGCGCGCGCTGGCCTCCACGGCAGGCGGCAGCACCAGTTCGAGCGTGACGTAGAAGTCGCCCGCGAAGTCGCCAGCTCTGCTGCCCGGAATGCCGCGCCCGCGCAGGCGCAGCTTGCGGCCGGTTTGTGAACTGGCAGGGACATTCATCTCGACCTCACCCTCGGGCGTGCTCACCTTGACGCTGGCGCCGAGCGCGGCTTCCCAGGGTGCGACGCGCAAAGCGCTATAGAGGTCACGCCCATCGACGCGCCACTGCGGATGGGGCGCAAAGCTGATCTCCAGGTACAGGTCGCCGGGTGGCGCGCCATCGAAGCCCGGCGTGCCCTGGCCCGACAAACGGATCTGCTGCCCGGCGCGGATGCCCTTGGGGATACTGACTTGCAGCGTGCGTTCGCGCAGCGCCATGTTGCCCGTGGCGTCGACCTCGGGGCTGTGCAGTGTGAGCTCGCGCGTCGCGCCGCGAAAAGCATCTTCAAGCGGGACCATGATCTTGGCGTGGTGGTCCTGGCCGCGGCGGGCGCGGGCCGACTCGGCCGTGCCAGCGCCGCGGGATCCCGCGGCGCGGCGGCGGGCGCTGCCGAACAGCGCTTCAAAAAATGCGCTGTGGTCGGCGCCGTCGCCGCTGTCGTCGGGCGCGCCGCTGAATTCGAAGCCGCTGTCCCAGCCCGGTGGCGGGGCAAAGGGCTGCCCGCCCTGCGCAGCCTGGCCGACACGGTCGTAGGCGGCGCGCTTTTCGGGGTCGCGCAGGACTTCGTGGGCCTCGTTGATCGACTGCATGCGCGCCGACGCGTCGCTGGCCTTGCTCAAGTCCGGGTGGTGCTTGCGCGCGAGGCGGCGAAAAGCCTTCTTGATGTCGGCGTCAGTGGCGGTGCGCTTGACGCCAAGCACTTCGTAGTAATCCTTGAAGTCCATGTCTCACGATACCAGCGAACGCTGGCATCGGCGAGCCCAACCCCACAGCCCAACGCCACGCGCCGACGCCACACGCCGGCTGCTGCCGGCCGGCGTCGGCAAGCGCTTGACCGCCGCGTGCGCCAGCGCACAGACACCGGCCAGCGCAGCGGCGAACGATGGGCGACCGCTTGCTCGACAGGCGCTGGCAAGATCAATCTGGAGATCGAGATGGGCAAGAGCAATCGTGGCAACAAAGAAGCCAAGAAGCCAAAACAGACTGACTCGGCGTTGAAGTCGCCGCCGACCGTTGCGCTCGTGCCGGCCGCGCCCGGCGCGGCCAAAGCCGGCTCGCTCAAGACCGCGTCTCGACCCGCTGGCGGGGCGCGGTGAACGCCCCGCTAGGCGCCGCCGGACTGCCGCAACCGCTGTTCCACGTCGATTCCGGCGCCTTGCGCTTTTGGGTCGCGACGCCGGCCGGCACGATGGTCGGGGCGATCATGCCGCGGCACGTCTTGCATCACCGGTTTCAGGCCCTCATGGATGGCAGCGACGCCGTGGCGATCTACGAGCGCCATCGCGAAGAGATCGACGCGGCAGTGCTGCGCCGCGTCGGCGGCGGCTCGATCGAGCCGGTGATGCTGCGCGAGAACGATCTGCCGATGCGCAAGACCTGACAAATATCAACTGGCCTGCGTCGAACGTTAGCCGCTGTGCTGCGTCACGACCTACGATGAACGCTGAAGCGACCGACGTGAACACACCACCCACGAGCCCCCAGACGCCCACCGACACGGCAACGCAGGCTCCCGATCTGGCGCTGCTCGACGCTTGGTGGCGTGCCGCCAACTACCTGTCGGTAGGGCAGATCTACCTGATGAGCAACCCGCTGCTGAAGGCGCCGCTCACGCCCGAGCATGTCAAGCCGCGGCTGCTGGGCCACTGGGGCACCACGCCGGGTCTGAACTTCATCTATGCCCACTTGAACCGCGTCATCAAGGCGCAGCAACTCAACGTGCTCTTCATCGCCGGGCCCGGCCATGGCGGCCCGGCGCTGTTGGCCAATACCTGGCTCGAGGGCAGCTACAGCGAGGTCTATCCCAACGTCACGCAAGACGTTGCGGGCATGCAAAAGCTGTTCAAGCAGTTCTCGTTTCCGGGTGGCGTGGGCAGCCATGTGACGGCCGAAACGCCGGGCTCGATCCACGAAGGTGGCGAGCTTGGCTATGCCCTCTCGCACGCCTTCGGCGCCGCGTTCGACAACCCCGACTTGCTGGTGGCCTGTGTCATCGGCGACGGCGAAGCCGAGACCGGCCCGCTGGCTGCCGCCTGGCACTCGAACAAATTCCTCAACCCGGCGCTTGACGGTGCGGTGCTGCCGATCCTGCACCTCAACGGCTACAAGATCGCCAACCCCACGCTGCTGGCGCGCATCCCGCATGCAGAACTCGAAGCATTGCTGGTCGGTTATGGCTACCGGCCGGTCTTTGTCGAGGGGTCGGATCCGCAGGCGATGCATCTGCAGATGGCCGCTGCGCTGGACGCGGTGACCGCTGAGATTGCCGCCATTCAAGCGTCAGCACGATCATCGGCCAGCGCTGGCGCCGCGGCACACGCCCAGCGACCACGCTGGCCGATGATCGTGCTGCGTTCACCCAAGGGCTGGACCGGGCCGAAGCAGGTCGACGGCAAAGCCGCAGAAGGCTCCTGGCGCTCGCACCAGGTGCCTTTTTCCGACACCAACAACAACCCGCAGCATTTGAAGTTGCTCGAAGACTGGATGCTGAGTTACCGGCCGGCAGAGTTGTTCGACGACCAAGGTTTGCTGCGGCCGGATATCGCCGCGCTGGCGCCGCCGGGCCTGCTGCGCATGGGCTGCAACCCGCATGGCAACGGCGGCCTGTTGCTCAAGGATCTGGCGCTGCCCGACTTTCGCGCCTATGCCGTCGCGGTGCCGCAACCCGGTGCCGTGGACGCCGAAGCGACCAGGGTCATGGGCGGCCTGCTGCGCGATGTCATGCAGGCCAATCTGGCAGCGCGCAACTTCCGCGTCGTCGGGCCCGACGAGACCGCGTCCAACCGCTTGGGTGCATTGTTCGAAGTCACCAGCCGCACTTGGCTGGCCGAACGTGTGCCCAGCGACGAAGGCCTGGCCGCCGATGGCCGCGTGATGGAGATCCTGTCGGAGCACACCTGCCAGGGCTGGCTCGAGGGCTATCTGTTGACCGGCCGGCATGGCTTGTTCTCGTGTTACGAGGCCTTCATCCACATCATCGACTCGATGCTCAACCAGCATGCCAAATGGCTGAAGGTGTGCAGTGAACTGCCCTGGCGGCGGCCGATCGCATCGCTGAACTACCTGCTGACATCGCATGTCTGGCGCCAGGACCACAACGGCTTCTCGCACCAGGACCCGGGCTTCATCGACCATGTGATGAACAAGAAGTCGGCCTTCATCCGGGTCTACCTGCCGCCCGATGCGAACACGCTGCTGTGTGTGACCGACCGTTGCCTGCGTTCACGCAACCGGGTCAATGTCATCGTCGCCGGCAAGCAAAAACAAGCGCAGTGGTTGAGCATGGACGCGGCGGTCAAACATTGCGCCGCAGGGATCGGCCTCTTCGAGTGGGCGAGCAACGACCAGGATGGCGAGCCCGACGTCGTGCTGGCCTGCGCCGGCGATGTGCCAACACTTGAAACGTTGGCCGCCGTTGACCTGCTGCGACAGCATCTGCCGCAGCTCAAAGTGCGGGTGGTCAATGTCGTCGACTTGATGACGCTGCAACAGCCGTCGGAACACCCGCATGGTTTGTCCGACCGCGAATTCGACGCGCTTTTCACGACCGACAAGCCGGTGATCTTTGCGTACCACGGCTACCCCTGGCTGATCCACCGCCTGACCTACCGGCGCAGCAACCATGACAACCTGCATGTCCGCGGCTACAAAGAAGAAGGTACGACCACGACGCCATTCGACATGGCGGTGCTGAACCAGCTCGACCGCTTCCATCTTGTCGCCGACGTCATCGACCGGGTGCCCTCGCTGGGCTACCGCGCCGCGCATCTGCGGCAGCTGTTGCGCGACAAACTCGTCGAGCATCATGCGTACATCCGCGAGCATGGTCAGGACATGCCGGAAATTCTGGCCTGGCGCTGGCCGAGCCAGGGCTGAGAGCGTGAGAGTCTTTCGCTCATGCCCGCTCATCACGCCAAAAGCCGCCCGCTCGTCGTTGCAAATGCTCGGCATAGCCCGAGCTATGCCTGTGCTTTGCGCCAGGGCCAGGAGGCCCTGGCCTTCGCCAGGCACAAACCGTCCTCAGGACGGTTTGTGTCCGGGCTCAGCCTCGATCGGCCGGCTTCTGGCGCGCTGCTCGGCCACGCTCGAAAAACTCTCACGCTCTGAGCGCAAGGGAGCTGAGCGCTTCGATGCGCTTCAGCGTCAGCGCGACTCGGTCGTCAGCGGCTGCACCGGCGCCTCGACCGGCTCGGCGCCGATGCGTTCGTACTCCGCGATCACCTGGGCGCCGAGCAGGAGCAGCGTCGCCGCCAGCTCCAGGCTGAGCAGCACCGCGATCGCGGTCGTCAGCGAGCCATAGACGATGCCGATCTTCGACAGCGTGGCGAAATACCACACCAGCGCGTGGCGCGAGACCTCCCACAGCGCGGCCGCGGTGACGCCGCCGATCAGCGCGTGAGACAGCGACAGCCGGCCGACTGGCATCACGAGGTAGATCGAGGTCAGCAAGAAGATCTCGCCGGCCAGCCCGAGCAGGTACAGCAGCAGCCGCGATGTGCCGTCAAGCGACCAACTGCGGCCGCGGTACTCGATCTGCCCCTCGCCCAGCACCTGCAGGCTGCCGGCGACCAGGGTCACCAGCAGCAGGCCCAGGCCGAGGCACAGGATGTAGGCATAGGGGATAAGCAGCGAGATCAGCCAATGGCGCCGGCGCGCCACCACCCGATGACGAAAGATCACCGACATCGCACTCTCGAGCACGGTGAAGGCCAGCGAGCTGAAAAACAGCATGGTTGCCAGCAGCACCCAGCCGACGACGTCGCGGTGCGCCATGAAGTTGGCCAGCTCGATGACGATCGCCTTCGACTGACCGGGCACCAGCCACTCGAGGTAGCGGGCGAGCGTGGCCAGCAACTCGGGCGGGTCGATCCAGTGCGACAGCGCGATCACCGTCAGGATCAGCAGCGGCACCAGCGACAGCAGCGCGTAGTAGGCCACCGCACCGGCCAGCAGCAGGCCCTGGTTGGCGCGAAACGCTTTCAAGGTCTGGATCGCGAACGCCCAGGGTCGGGTGACGATCTTGGTGGCGGCGCTGGCGGACATGGCGGTCGCAAGGTAGGCGCGTGGTTCGGTGCAGTCTGTGCGCTGTCAGACAGACGACACTCGCCGACGCGTGCAGGGTTGCGGATTGCCACACAGCGAGGATCGCCACCCATGAACCGAATGCCGGCGCGACGCCATGTCGACCTGGCCCGCATCGCCGCCGAAACGATGCTCGAGCGGGGCCTGGAGCCCGAGTTCGGCGCCGCCGTGGCCGAGCAACTGGCGACCATCGATGGCCAAGCCCGCGAAACCGCTGCGGGCATCGTGGACCTGACGGCGACGCCCTGGTGTTCGATAGACAACGACGACTCGCGCGACCTCGATCAGCTCACTGCCTGCGAGCCGCTCGGTGGCGGCGCGGTCAGAGTGTTTGTTGCCGTCGCCGATGTCGATGTGTTGGTCGACAAGGGTTCGGCGATCGACGACCACGCGCGCTTCAACACCACCAGCGTCTACACCGCCGCACGTATCTTTCCGATGTTGCCCGAGCGCCTATCGACCGACTTGACCTCGCTGAATCCCGGACAGGACCGCCTGGCGATCGTCACGACGATGGTCGTCAACGCTGATGCCTCTGTGACGCTGGACAAGGTGCAACGCGCGCTGGTCCACAACCACGCCAAGCTGGCCTATGACGCGCTGTCGATGTGGATCGACGGCGGGGGCCCGCTGCCCGAGGCCGCCGCTGCGGTGCCGGGCCTGGAGCAGCAACTGCGGTCGCAGGACGAGGTGGCGCAGCGTCTGCGCGCACGCCGGCGTGCCGAAGGCGCGCTCGAGTTCGAGACCCTGCAGCCGCGTGCGGTGTTCGAAGGCGAGCGTGTGGTCGAGATCCGCATGCAGGCGCAGAACCGCGCGCGCCAGTTGATCCAGGAGCTGATGATCGCCACCAACCAGGCCACCGCGCAGTTTCTGGCCACGCATGGCGGGGCGTCGCTGCGGCGCGTGGTGCGCTCACCCGAGCGCTGGCAGCGCATCGTCGACGAGGCACGCAAGTACGGCGAAGCCTTGCCCGCGGCGCCCGATTCGCAGGCACTTGAGCTGTTCCTGGCCAAGCGCAGAAAAGCCGATCCGCTGCGCTTCCCCGACCTGTCGCTGGTCATCGTCAAGCTGATGGGCTCGGGCGAGTACGTGGTCGAGCAACCCGGCGCGGCACCGATCGGCCACTTCGGCCTGGCGCTGCGCGACTACACCCACTCGACCGCGCCGAACCGGCGTTTCCCCGACCTGATCACCTCGCGCCTGATCAAGGCCGTGCTCGCCGGCACCTCGCCTGCGTACAGCGTGGCCGAATTGGGTGCGCTGGCGGCGCATTGCAGCCAGCAAGAAGACGCGGCGCAGAAGGTCGAGCGCAAGCTGCGCAAATGTGAGGCTGCGCTGCTGCTCGAATCGCATATCGGCCAGCGCTACGACGCCATCGTCACCGGCCGCAACGACCACAACACCTGGGTCCGCACGCTCACGCCGCCGGTAGAAGGCATGTTGACTGGCCGCGCGCCGGCACTGGACATCGGCCAACGCATCGAGGTCAAGCTCGTCGCCACCGACGTCGAGCGCGGCTTCATCGATTTCGAGCTTGTGCAGTGAAACTGCTGCTCAGGCTTTTCCCGGCCGGTCACTTGGTGATCAGCGTGATGTTCATCGTCAGCGCGTTCGCGTTGCTGGCCTTTGCCGGCTTCGAGTTGTTCCAGGCCGTCATGCCCTTCAGTGGCCGCGGCGCCGCGGTGCGCATCGACGGCTTGCTCAACTGCATCGCGCTGCTGACGATTGCCGTGGCCGCGCTCGAACTCGGCCAGACGATCGTCGAAGAAGAGATCCAGCGTGCCTCGCACATGAGCTCGCCGTCGCGGGTGCGCCGCTTCCTGTCGCGCTTTCTCGTCGTGCTCGTGGTGGCGCTGTCGATCGAAGCGCTGGTGGCGGTATTCCGCTTCAGCCGCGACGACCCGTCACACCTGCCTTATGCGGCGGCGATCGGCATGATGGCCGCCGCCTTGCTGGCGGCCTGGGGCATCTTCATCCGCTTGAACCTCGGTGCCGAAGAGCTTGAACCCGAGGCCCTGGCCGCCGCCAAACGCGAAGACCGCAAGGTCGAGGAGGGCGCCAAGTGAGGTGTGCGCCAATGCGCCGCGAGCCGATGCGCTGCGACGCCGTCCTACGCCGGCTCGCGGTGCCGTCTGGGTGACGGCGACGGGCGGTCAACCTACGCTGAAAGCTCACGACACTTTGGAGTGCGACATGGGTAAATATCTGATCGGTTGGGTACTCGGCGTCCCAGCCGTCGTGCTGGTGGTTTTGTACTTCTTCTTTCGCTGAACCGGGGCGCCTCGGGTCTGGTGCACCCGATGCCCCGCAGTACCCACCGAGAACGCCACCGCAGTAGCCGCATCGGCTGGCTGCGTGCGGCGGTGCTCGGCGCCAACGACGGCATCGTCTCCACCGCGAGCTTGCTGGTCGGCGTGGCTGCCGCCAGCGCCGCGCCCGGCAATGTCCTGCTGACCGGCGTGGCCGGCCTGGTGGCCGGTGCGATGTCGATGGCCGCCGGCGAATATGTTTCGGTGCACTCACAGGCCGACACCGAGAAGGCCGATCTGGCGCGCGAGCGTGGCGAGCTGGAAAAGGATCGCCCTGCCGAGCAGCGTGAACTCGCGGCGATCTACGTCGGCCGCGGCCTGGCTCCGGCGCTCGCAACACAGGTGGCCGAGCAGTTGATGGCCCACGATGCGATCGGCGCCCATGCGCGCGACGAACTCGGCATCTCGACGACGCTCGCGGCGCGGCCGGTGCAAGCAGCGCTGGCCTCTGCGTCGAGTTTTGCGGTCGGTGCCGCGCTGCCGCTCGCGGTGGTCTGGCTGGCCTCGGGGCGCAACCTGGTCGTCTGGGTCTCGGTGATGTCCTTGCCTTTCCTGGCCCTGCTCGGCATCGTGGCCGCACGCGCCGGCGGTGCGAACGTCGTGGCCAGCGCTGCACGCGTCACCTTCTGGGGCGCGTTGGCGATGGCCATCACAGCGGGTGTCGGCGCGCTCTTCGGAGCAGTTGTTTGAGCGACGCGGGTAGGCGCCGCCGCGGGTAGGCCGTGCGACCACGCCGCGCACGCCCGGACCTCACGCGCGCCGAAGTGACCGCCAAGCCCTGCTGCGTCGGGGAAAGGTCGCCACTGACGTTCTTCGCGCTCGTATTCGGCCTGTCCTTGCCGTTCTGGTGGTTAGGCGCCGCATCCGACTTGCAGTTGATGCCGGGGCTGTCTGTGAGTGCGCTTGGGGCGATCTGCCCCATGGCGGCGGCTTTGATTCTTGTCCACCGCGAGAACAAGGTCGGCGGCGTGAAGGCACTGCTGGCAAGATCTTTCGACTTCAAGCGCATTCGAGCGAAGCGCTGGTACGCACCCATCCTTCTGCTGATGCCTGGCATCAGCGTCGTGGTCTACGGGCTGATGCGCTGGATGGGCATGCCGCTGCCAGCGCCGCAGGTTTCGCTGCTGCCGGCGCTGCTGATGTTTTTCATGTTTTTTGTCGGTGCGCTGGGCGAAGAACTGGGCTGGTCGGGCTACGTGCTCGACCCGCTGCAGGATCGGTGGACCGCCTTGCAGGCCAGCCTGACGTTGGGTGTCGTGGCGATCCTGTGGCATCTCGTGCCGTTGCTGCTGCTGGAGCGTTCGCCGACATGGATTGCATGGTGGTGCCTGTACGCCTTGGCGGCACGGGTGTTGATCGTCTGGCTCTACAACAACATGGGCCAGAGCGTCTTCGCCGTGGCGTTGTTTCATGCCACGCTGAACCTCAGCTACATGCTGTTCCCGATCTACGGCTCGCATTTCGACATGCGCCTGGGCGGCCTGGTCATGGCTTGCGCGGCCGCGATGGTGGTCATCGCCTGGGGGCCCGAGACCCTGGCCCGACGCAAGACCGCCCCTGATTCGAGTGCGTGATGAGAACGCTGGAAAGCCTGTTGTTGCTCGCCAATCTGTTGGCCTGGCTCGCTTTGTCGATTCCGCGCATGCGCGCCAAGTTCTGGATGCGTCATTCGCCGGCCATGGCCTTGGCGATGACCGCCGCGCAGTGGCTGGCGGAAGGTCCGCGCTGGCAACTGCTGCCGGCGTATGTGTTGACGGCGTTCTTCGCGCTGGTCTGGTGCTTTCGGAATTTCGTTTCGACGGGCCGACCCCGTCAGCGTAAACGACCCCATCCGATCGCCGCTGCCGTCGCAAGCGGGCTCGGCGCGGTGGCGCTGACAGCTGCCGTCGCGCTGCCGCTGATGGCGCCCGTGTTCCGTTTTGCAACCCCGAGCGGGCCCTACGTGATCGGCACCTTGACCTACCACTGGGTCGATGCAGCCCGTTCAGAAGTTCTCGTCCCCGATCCAAAAGCGCGCAGGCAACTGATGGTGCAGATCTGGTACCCGGCGCAAGCCCATGCCTCAGCCCCGAATGCTGCCTACATGCCGGATGCCGATGCCGTCACGGCGGCCTTTGCGCGCATCCACGACAAGCCCGCGTTTGTCTTTGGACACTTCAAGTACGTCACCACCCATGCCAGGGCGTCTGCACCTGCGGCAGGCGACCAACCTCGCTACCCGGTGCTGCTCTTTCTGGAAGGCGCCACAGGCTTTCGCCAGATGAACACATTCCAGGTCGAGCATCTGGTCTCGCACGGCTACGTCGTCGTCGCCATCGACCAACCCGGTGCCGCGGCGGTCGTCGTATTTCCTGATGGGTATCGGGCGGCCGGGATGTCCGTGGCGCAGTTCCAGGCCACGGTCAAACCGAGTTACATGCCGGGCGGGCCAGACCCGCCCAATCACGGCGTGTCGCTGCCGAACGGCAAGGCGCTGAAGGACATCAACATCATCCCGTCCCTTGCTGAAGATGTTGCCTTCACGCTGGATCGGCTGGCCGCCTTGAACCGGGCCGACCCCAAGCGCATCCTGACCGGCAAGCTCGATCTGCAGCGTGTCGGTGCGTTCGGGGTCTCGCTCGGTGGCATCGTCGTGGCCGAAGCCTGCCGAGTTGATCCGCGCCTGCGCGCTTGTCTGGTGATGGACGCCGCGATGTCCACTGCCGTGGTCAACGCGGGATTGCGACAGCCAAGCATGTGGATCACGCGGGATGCCGCGAGCATGCGGCTCGAGCGGCAACGAGCCGGCGGCTGGCCGGACGCTGAAATCGAGGCCCATCAGTCCAGCATGCGCGCGGTCTACGAAGGCCTCCCGGGTGCGGGGTACTTCGTGCGCGTGCCCGGGATGTTCCACAGCAACTTCACCGATATCCCGATCTGGACGCCGCTGGCCCCGCAGCTGGGTCTCGCCGGGCCGATCGATGCGCCGCGAGCGCACGGCATCGTCAATGCCTATTCATTGGCGTTCTTCGACCGACACCTGTTGAGCCGCCCCGCAGCGCTGCTCGATGGGGCCGCAAGCCAATACCCCGAAGTGCTGTTCGAATCGCGCTGTCCTTGACCGCAAGCGCGCAGCGTCTGAGTGGAGTCGATGGCATGCCGCCGTACCGTTCGCCAGCGCACAGACCGCGGCAAGCGACGCCGCCTACGCTGAAGGGCGATGTAGATTCCGTTCACGGCCGAGCCGTTGGCGCCGAAGTCGCAGCGCTGGTCGGGCGTTGGCCGTTGTCGCCATGGCAGGGGCAACGCTTTGCTGACCACCGCAAATCACCAAAGCCGGGCAAGGCCATCATGATCACACGCAGACGATTTGCCGCTTCGACACCGGGCCTGCTGGTCGGCTCTTTGGCGATGTCGGGATGTTCACCAGGCGTGGCCGCGAATAGTTACGAAACCGCCGCGAAGCGAACCTGGCGTCTTGGCGGCCTGCAGGGTTTCGACAGTGCAGCGCTCGGCCAGGAACTCGTCCGCTATGCGACGCTGGCACCGTCGAGTCACAACACCCAGTGTTGGACGTTCGCGCTCGAAGACTTGAGCGTCACGATCCTGCCGGACCTCGCGCGCCGATGCCCGGCCGTGGACCCGGATGACCACCATCTCTTCGTGTCGCTCGGCTGCGCGGTCGAGAACCTCGTCCAGGCTGCGGCCGCGCACGGTCTGAGGGCCGAGGCCCGTTTCGATGGGACAACAGACAGCGTGCGCGTGGCGCTGGCCCCCGCTCCAGCGCAGGCCTCGCCGCTGTTCGAGGCGATGGCATCGCGCCAGTGCACACGCGGCGACTACGACGGCAAGCCCGTGTCCAACGATAAACTCGGCTTGCTCGAACGTGCAGGCACGTCGAGCGCGGTGCGCATGCTGCTGTTGACCGAACGCGCGGCGATGGAGCGCGTGCTCGATCACGTGATTCAAGGCAACAGCGCGCAGATCGCCGACCCGGCATTCGTCGAGGAACTGAAGACCTGGATCCGCTTCAACGGCGCCGCTGCGGTGCGCAGCGGCGACGGCTTGTTCAGTGTCGCTTCCGGCAACCCGGAGATACCGACCTGGTTGGGCGATCTTGCTTTCGGGTGGTTCTTCACAGCCAAGGGCGAGAACGAAAAGTGCACGCGCCAGATTCGCAGTTCTGCCGGTATCGCGGTCTTCGTCGGCGCAGTCGCCGACAAGGCGCATTGGGTCGAGGTGGGCCGCTGCTACGAACGCTTTGCACTGCAGGCCACTGCGCTGGACATCCGCAACGCGATGCTGAACCAGCCGGTTGAAGTGGCATCGCTTCGGCCCGCTTTTGCCACTGCCATCGGCCTGGCCGGGCAGCGCCCCGACCTGGTGGTGCGCTTCGGCCGCGGGCCGGCGATGCCGCCATCTCTGCGCCGGCCTGTGCAGGCGGTGCTGGTGTGACTTCGTGCGACCCTGAAAAAGAGGTTCACTTGTGACCTGGCAAATCTGGGCGGCGGTGGTGCTGGGCGCGCTGGTGATTTCGGCCGTGGCGTTGCGGCTGGCCGGCGTCAAGCATTGGGCCGACTTGATTCGAAGGCACACCGGCCAGCTCGAAGCCGCCCACATGGACGGCAAAGGGCGGCTGCCGTCGTCGGCGCGTTTTGAAGCGCGTCAACTCGAAGGCCTGCCAACGCCGGTGCAACGCTACTTTCGCGCGGTGCTCAAGGACGGCCAGCCCATCATCAGTGCTGCGACCATCGAAATGGCCGGCACGATCAATCTGTCGGCGACCGGCGAACAGTGGAAGCCGTACACATCGAAGCAGCGGGTGATCACCCGCCGCCCGGGGTTCTTGTGGGACGCCAAGGCGGTGATGTTTCCGGGGGTGCCGGCACACGTGGAGGACAGCTACATCGCTGGCCGGGGCCGGTTGATCGCCAAGCTGCTGGGGGTGTTCACGGTGGCCGACGCGCATGGCGTCGGCGAGATCGCGCGGGGCGAGTTCATGCGCTGGTTCGCCGAAGCCGCTTGGTACCCCACCGCGCTGCTGCCCAGCCAGGGCGTGCAATGGGCCGCGGTGGACGACGCCTCAGCAATGGCCACCACCAGCGACGGTCCAATCACGCTGACCATGCTCTTCAGATTCAACGAGGCCGGCATGATCTCGTCGGTGCGCGCGGAGTCGCGCGGTGCCGGCGTAGGCAAGGATGCGGTCATGTTGCCCTGGGAATGCGGTTTGTCCGACTACGAGTGGCAAAGCGGCATGTTGTTGCCGATGTCTGGCGAGGCAGCCTGGATGAAGCCTGAAGGGCGCAAGCCGTATTTCGTCGGCAAGGTCACCGCGTTGACGCATGAATTTTTGACGTGAAACGCGCCACGACACGCCCCCCAGCACCGCCGCTGGAGACCGCCGCGCAACATGTCGAGCCGCTCTCGGTGCTGGCACGCGGCGGCGACACGGCACAGGCCGTGCGCCAGCAGATTCGCCAGCAGGGCCGCGCCGGCTGGGAACTGGTGTGCGTGATCGGCGACGACGGGCGGCTGCTGGGCACGCTCACGGCAGCCGAATTGCTGACCCTGCCCGACGATGCTGCCGTCGGTGGCGCGGTGCCGCCGGGCGGGCCGCGAGTGGCGGCCGACATCGATCAGGAGAAGATGGCGTCGATCGCGCTGCACCACGGCGTGGCCGCGATGCCGGTGGTGAATGCCGATGGCCGCCTCGTCGGCGTCGTGGCGTCGAGCACGATGATGGACATCCTGCGCCGCGAGCATGTCGAAGACCTGCACCGTCTGTCGGGCATCACCCGCGAATCGGCCGATGCGCGCAATGCGCTCGAAGAGGCACCGCTGCGCCGCGCTCGGCATCGGCTGCCTTGGCTGGTGGTCGGCCTGGGCGGCAGCATGGTCGCCACCTTCATCGTGGCGCGTTTTGAGACGACGCTGGCCGCCAAACCCGAGCTCGCCTTCTTCGTGCCAGGCTTGGTCTATCTGGCCGACGCAATCGGCACCCAGAGCGAGGCCGTGGCCGTGCGCGGCCTGTCGCTCAGCCATGTCGGCATCGGGCGGCTGATCGGCAGCGAGCTGCGCACCGGACTGCTGATCGGCGGGGTGCTGGCGCTGCTCGCATTCCCGATGATCTGGCTGGTCTTCGGCGAGGTGCGACTCGCCGCCGCGGTGACGCTGGCGTTGGCCGGCGCCAGCGTCGTGGCTTCCTCGCTCGGGCTGCTGCTGCCCTGGTTGCTGGCGCGCACTGGCGCCGACCCGGCCTACGGCAGCGGGCCGCTGGCGACCATCGTGCAAGACGTGCTCAGCCTGCTGATCTACTTCGGCTGTGTCTCGGCCATCGTGTTGTGAGCCCCAATGACTGATCCCTCTCTCACCGACGCGGCAGCCGTGGCCCAGGAGCTCGGCGCCGACATCGCGGCCGGATTGAGCGCCGCCGAAGCCGCCCGGCGCCTGAGTGAGCAGGGCCGCAACGAGTTGCGCGGCGCGCCGCCGCTGCCGACCTGGAAGCGCGTGCTGGCGCATTTCAAGGACCCGCTGATCTACCTGCTGCTTGCGGCGATCGTGATTGCGCTGGCGGCCTGGTGGCTCGAAGGCCGCGTCGGCTGGCCGGTCGATGCGGTCGTGATTGCCGCCGTCGTGCTGCTCAACGGCGCTTTGGGCTTCATGCAGGAGGCCAAGGCGCGTGACGCGGTGGCGGCACTGGCGCGCATGACCGAAGCGACGTCGGCCGTGATGCGCGACGGTGTGGCGCTGCGCGTGCCGAGTGCCGAGTTGGTGCGCGGAGATCTGCTGCTGCTGGGTGAGGGCGACGCCGTCGGCGCTGATGCGCGTCTGCTCGAAGCGACGACGCTGCGCGTGCAAGAGGCCTCGCTGACGGGCGAGAGCGAAGCCGTACTCAAGGACGCGGCGACATTGCCTGCCGCGGTGCCGCTCGGCGACCGCCTGAACATGGTCTTCAAAGGCACGGCGGTAGCCCAGGGCACTGCGCGCGCGGTGGTCACCGCCACCGCGATGGCCACCGAGATGGGCGCGATCGCGACCCTGCTCGAAACCACCGCCGACGAACCGACGCCGCTGGCCAAGGAAGTCGCGCGCATCGGTCGCATGCTCGGCTTCGCGGTGGTGATCATCGCGGTAGTGGTGATGGGCACGCTGTTTGCCATGTCCGACATCCGCGGCGCTACCGACGTGACGCTGATCCTGCTGCTTGGCGTGTCGCTGGCGGTGGCCGCGGTGCCTGAAGGGCTGCCGGCGATCTTGTCGGTGGTGCTCGCGCTCGGCGTGCAACGCATGGCCCGCCACAACGCGATCGTCAAGAACCTGTCGTCGGTCGAGACGCTGGGCTCGGCATCGGTGATCTGCTCCGACAAGACCGGCACGCTGACACGCTCGGAGATGACGATCGAACGCGTGATGACGCTCTCGGGCGGCACGCAGGTCACGGGCGTCGGCTATGCGCCCGAGGGCCAGGTCGAACACGATGGCGGCAAGCTCGAAGCCGGGCCGCTGCACGACGAGCAGGTGGTCGTGCTCGGCGGCGGCAGCCTGGCCGGCAATGCCGACTTGCGCCAGGCGCCGGGTGGCGAATGGGAAATTCATGGCGACCCGACCGAAGCCGCCTTCCTGGTCGCCGAGCGCAAGTTCGGCATCACCGAACGGCGCCAGCAGCGCTTCGAGCGCGTCGCCGAAATCCCGTTCACGTCAGAGCGCAAGATGATGTCGAGCATCGAGCGTGACCATGAGCAGGGTGATGCGCTCGTCGTCATCACCAAGGGTGCGCCCGATGTGCTCTTGCAGCGCTGCACGCAGGCCCGCGTCGGCATGGACGTGGTCGCACTCGACGACGCGCTGCGCACGCGCATCCTGGCCGATGTCGACACCCTCACCGACGCCGCGCTGCGCACGCTGGCGGTGGCCTACCGCCCGCTCGCTGCCGGCGAAGACCCCCAAACCACCGAGACGCTCGAGCGCGAGCTGATCTTCGTCGGCACGGTCGGCATCATCGATCCGCCGCGGCCGGAAGCGGCGCAGGCGATCAAGGAAGCCCGCGGCGCCGGCATCCGCGTGATCATGATCACGGGAGACCATCCGCGCACGGCGGCGCGCATCGCCGCCGATCTGGGCATCGTCAAAGCCGGCGCTGGGGCGCTCAGCGGCACCGAACTCGATGCACTCGACGAGGCGGCGTTCAAGGACGCCGTGCACAAGACCTCGGTCTTCGCCCGCGTCGCGCCGGCGCACAAGCTGCGCATCGTCGCCGCCTTGCAGGCCGACGGCCAGATCGTCGCGATGACCGGCGACGGCGTCAACGACGCGCCGGCGCTGAAGGCGGCCGACATCGGCGTGGCGATGGGCATCACCGGCACCGAAGTCACCAAGGAGGCGGCCAAGATGATCCTGGCC
>JANPDN010000044.1:0-33220 GCA_031431555.1 Rubrivivax sp. | reverse complement strand
AATCGGCACCAAACCAAATCGCGTGCCAGGCCGCATGGGCATTGGCTTTGCGGCTCCGGCATAAGCATTTAACCGGACAGTAGTGAAGAATTCCATAAACCTAGCCGGGCCGCGCCTTGCGCCGGCTCTGCGCGCGCCGATGCCGGAAGCCGCAAAACGGGCGTCGATTTCGATCAGCTGGTCGGCAAGCGCGCAACGGGTCGGCATAGCGGACCCCCGCTATCGCTCGCATTTCGGTATCCGCGCTGCGCTAGAATCTGGTTGATTCAACCAGACGGGTGGCGCATGGAATCGATCGGCCTTTTTGAAGCCAAGACACATCTGTCCGAGTTGGTCGCGCGTGCCGAACGTGGCGAAGAGGTCGTGATCACGCGGCACAACAAACCGGTGGCCAAGCTGGTGCCGATCACGGTGATCGTGTCTGACACCAGCGATCGGCGGGTCGCGGTGAATGCGCTGTTGCGCGCCGCCCGCGGGCGCGCGCTCGGGGCCGACTGGAAGACGCTGCGTGACGAAGGGCGGAAGTGACACGTCGGGCGGTGGGTAAAGTTCCGGCCAAGGGCGCGCCAACTGCGAAGGCGATCCTTCCGGTCGGGTTTGTGCTCGACAGCTCGGTCGCTCTGGGGGCGTTTTTTGAGGACGAACAGGATGAGTATTCGCTCGTTGTCTGGCGCTCGCTGACCGACGCGCGGGCGTTTGTGCCGGCTTTGTGGCATCTTGAAATGGGCAACATCCTGTCGCGAGCGGTGCGTGCCGGACGCATCAGCGCACAAGCGCTTGAGCAGAGTTGGGCCCGCATCGAGGTCGTGGCGATCCAGTCGGTGCCGATTCGAGGTGATGCGCTTCACTGGGCGCGGCTCGCTGCCCAATGGGAGCTGACGACCTACGATGCCTGTTATCTCGACATGGCGGCACAGCAACGGCTGCCGCTGGCGACCAAGGACAAAAAACTTGTCGATGTGGCGCGCCGCATCGGCGTTTCGATCTACCTGAACCCCTAGCGCGAATTTCGCGAACCTTCCCATGAACGCCTCCGAAATCCGCTCCACGTTTCTGAACTTTTTCGAGTCCAAGGGGCACCAGGTCGTGGCCTCGAGCCCGGTCGTGCCGGGCGACGACCCGACGCTGCTGTTCACCAACGCCGGCATGAACCAGTTCAAGGATGTATTTCTGGGCTTCGACAAGCGCAGCTACACCCGCGCCACCACGTCGCAGAAGTGCATCCGCGCCGGCGGCAAACACAACGATCTTGAAAACGTCGGCTACACCGCGCGCCACCTGACGTTTTTCGAGATGCTGGGCAACTTCAGCTTCGGCGACTACTTCAAGCATGACGCGATCGTGCTCGCCTGGGAGCTGTTGACTCAAGCGTTCAAGCTGCCGGCCGATCGGCTGTGGGCGACGGTCTACGCCGAAGACGACGAGGCCTACGACATCTGGCTCAAGGTCATCGGGCTGCCGGCCGAGCGCATCGTGCGCATCGGCGACAACAAAGGCGCCCGCTACATGTCAGACAACTTCTGGATGATGGGCGACACGGGGCCCTGCGGCCCGTGCTCCGAGATCTTCTACGACCACGGCCCGGCGGTGGCCGGCGGCCCGCCGGGGTCCCCCGAGCAAGACGGCGACCGTTATGTCGAGATCTGGAACAACGTCTTCATGCAGTTCAACCGCAGCGAAGACGGCGTCATGCACCGGCTGCCCAAACCGAGTGTCGATACCGGCATGGGGCTGGAGCGCCTGGCCTCGGTGCTGCAAGGGGTGCACAGCGTTTTTCAGGTCGACCTCTTTGTGCGCCTGCTCGAAGAAGCCAAGCTTGCTGTCGATGCCGGCGGCGCTGCTGCGCTTGGCGGCTGCGACGCCGCGTCACCTTCGCTGAAGGTCATCGCCGACCACATCCGCGCCTGCGCTTTCACGGTCGCCGACGGTGTGATGCCGGGCAACGAAGGCCGCGGTTATGTGCTGCGCCGCATCGCCCGGCGCGGCATCCGCCATGGCTACAAACTCGGCGCGCGCAAGCCGTTTTTCCACACCCTTGTGGCGGCGCTGGGCAGCGAGATGGGCGAGGCGTACCCGGAACTGCGGCGCGACGCCGCGCGTGTTACTGCCGTGCTCAAGCAGGAAGAGGAGCGCTTTTTCCAGACCATTGCCAACGGCATGGAGATTCTTGAGACGGCGCTCGCTGGCGGCGCCAAAACCGTCGACGGCGATACGGCGTTCAAGTTGCACGACACCTTTGGCTTCCCGCTCGACCTGACGGCCGATGTCTGCCGCGAACGCGGCGTGAGCGTCGACGAATCCGGCTTCAACCTGGCGATGGACCGCCAGCGTGCGCTGGCCCGCGGCGCTGCCAAATTCAAGATGGCGCAGGGGCTTGAATACACCGGCGAGGCGACCGTCTTCCACGGCTACGAACATCTGCAGTGGAGCCAGAGCAAGGTCACCGCGATCTATGTCGATGGCAACTCGGTGGCCCGCGCCGCTGCCGGTGACGATGTCGTGATCGTGCTCGACCAGACACCGTTTTATGCCGAGAGCGGCGGCCAGGTCGGTGACACCGGCGAGCTGCGCAATGCCCGCGCACGCGTGCTTGTGGAAGATACGGTCAAGGTCCAGGCAGCGGTGTTTGGCCACCAGGGCCGCGTCGTCGAAGGCGCACTCGAAATCGGCGATGTCTTTGTCGCCAAGGTCGACGCCGACCAGCGCCAGCGCACGGTGCGCAACCACAGCGTCACGCACCTGATGCACAAGGCGCTGCGCGAAGTGCTGGGTGCGCATGTGCAGCAAAAAGGCAGCGAGGTCAGCCCCGAGCGAACGCGCTTCGACTTCGCGCACAACGCGCCGATGAGCGACGCGCAGATCGCACAAGTCGAGGCGATCGTGAATGCCGAGATCCTGGCCAATGCGGCGACCCAGGCGCGCGTGATGCCGATCGACGCGGCGCAAAAAACCGGCGCGCTGATGCTCTTCGGCGAAAAGTACGGCGACGACGTACGCGTGCTCGATATCGGCTCCAGCCGCGAGCTCTGCGGCGGCACGCATGTCCAGCGCACCGGCGATATCGGCCTCTTCAAGATCGTGGTCGAAGCCGGTGTTGCGGCCGGCGTGCGGCGCGTCGAAGCGCTGACCGGTGGCAACGCGCTGGTCTATTTGCAAACGCTGGAGTCGACGCTGGGTGGTGTCGCGGGGTCGTTGAAAGTCACGCCCGCTGAAGTGCCAGCGCGCGTGAGCGCGGTGCTCGACCAGGTGCGTGCGCTGGAAAAGGAAATCGCCGCGCTGAAGGGCAAGCTCGCGTCGGCGCAGGGTGACGAGCTGATGGCACAGGCGGTTGATGTGAAGGGCGTCAAGGTGCTTGCCGCGGTGCTGCGAGGCGCCGATGCGAAGACGCTGCGCGAGACGATGGACAAACTCAAGGACAAGCTCAAGTCAGCGGCGATCGTGCTGGCTGCGGTCGACGGCGGGCGGGTGCAACTGGCCGCCGGCGTCACGGCCGATCGGGTCGGGCAGGTCAAGGCCGGCGAGCTGGTCAGTTTTGTGGCCCAACAAGTCGGTGGCAAAGGCGGGGGCAAGGCCGACCTGGCGATGGCCGGTGGTAGCGACGCGGCGGCGCTGCCCAAAGCGCTGGCGTCGGTTGCGGCCTGGGTTGGCGAGCGCGTCTGAGCATGATCATGGTCGATCGACCCGATGGCGTGACGCTGCGCCGCGCACGCCCCGACGATGCCGACGCTTTTGTCGCGATGATGAGCGACGCCGCGGTCTTCCCCGGCACGATGCAATTGCCCTATGCCGATGCTGCGGTGTGGCGTCACCGGCTGACCAACCCGGCAGCAACGACCGGCATCGTGACCGCCGATCTTCATCTCGTCGCCGTCCACGACGGGCAGCTCATTGGCAGCGCGGGCCTCCACCCGGCCGGCGCGTCGGTGCGGCGCCGACATGCGATGGGCCTGGGCATCACGGTGACAAGCCGCTGGCAAGGCCAGGGCGTTGGCCAGATACTGATGACGGCGCTGTGTGAACATGCCGACCGCTGGCTTGGCGTGCTGCGGCTGGAGTTGACGGTCTTCGTTGACAACACGCGCGCGATCGCGCTGTACGAGCGCCATGGCTTCGAGATCGAAGGCACCCACCGCGCTTACGGGCTGCGCGACGGCGTGCTGGTCGATGTGCATTCGATGGCGCGGCTGCATCCGAACCCGCCACGTTGGAGCGGTTCGTGAGCTGCGCTGCGGCGGCGAAGTCGGGCCGCGTTCGGCACGGCGTGATGCGCGGTTTGATCGTCGTTGCGATGGCCTGGTCGATGGCCGCGGCTGCGGCCGCGCAGGCACCACAGCGCGTCGAGGTGCCGAGCCTCGATGCACCGAACGGCGTCGTGGTCGTGCAGCCCGGTTTCTGGTTTGTGTCGGCCAGCGCAGGCAATCCAGCACCGGCGATCGTTCTGCTGCACGGATGCGGCGGGCCTTACGCCAGTGGCGGCGGCAAGAAACTGTCGCAACGCATGCGCGACTACGCGGCACTCTTCAATCGGCTGGGCGTGCATGCGCTGGTCACGGATTCGCTTTCGCCTCGCGGTGAGACCGAGCTCTGCACCCAAAGGCTCGGCGCCCGCGCGGTGACGCAGGTGCAGCGCCGACGTGATGCGCTGGCGGCCCTGCATTGGCTCGCCGCGCAAGCCGGGGTCGACCGTCAGCGCCTCGGCCTCATCGGCTGGTCGCATGGAGGCAGCGCGGTGCTGGCGGCGAGCAACGCCCAGCATCGCGAGGTGCTCGCCGCGGCCGTGCAGCCGTCACTCGCGGTGGCGTTTTATCCCGGGTGCACGGCCCATCTCAGCGCCGGGTTCCGAGCTGCGGCGCCGCTGTTGTTGTTGCTTGGCGATGCCGACGACTGGACGCCCGCGGCGCCATGCAAATCCCTCGCCGCGGCAGCGCTTGCCCTCGGCGGCGCGCCGATCGAAGTTGAAGCCTACCCTGGCGCTTATCACGGCTTCGACGGCAATGCGCCGCTGCGGCTGCGCCGCGACGTGCCGAATGGCGTGAACCCGGGGCAGGGGGTTCATGTTGGCGGCAACCGAGCTGCGGCGCTAGCATCACACGAGCGTCTGAAGGCATTTGTTCAAACCGTTTGGCGGCTTCCATGATGGAAGCGACCGAACCGACTGACCGCGCCGCCAGCGACGCCGCCAGTGGCGACACCGGCGACATCGGCGACATCGGCGACATCAGCGACGACAGCGCCGGCGACACCGCAGACGACGAAGTCGACCCGGTGGTCGAAGCTTTCGACGCCGTCTGCCGGCGGCTCGCCGGCTTCGACGACACCATCGATACCGAATGGGCCGACGGTTACCTCACGGCGCTGGCGGCCAGCCCGCGCCGGATCGAGGTCGACGAATGGTTGCCCGCGATGTTCGGCGATAACTTCGAGCGCGCTTTTGCCGACCCCGCCGACGTCGGGATGGCGCTGGTCGCACTGCAAGCGCGCCTGCACTTGTTGCGCCAGGATCTCGACCCCGAGTTCTTGCTCGACAACCCCGACACCGTGACCCTGGCGCCGCTGATGCAGGTCTGGGATGACGAGACCCGCGCGCGTGTCGTCGAAGAGGGGCATGCGACGGCCGAGCAGGTGGCCAAGGCGCAGACGGGCGCCGCCTGGGCCGAAGGTTTTTTCTCAGCCGTCGACGACTTCGCCGACGACTGGCCGATACCTGAAGCCGACGACGAACTCGCCGACACTTTCACCGCGCTGTGCGAAACCATCGCCGCACTCGGCTGGGACCCAGCCGGCGAACGATTCATCAGCTTCGCCAAGGCCGGCTGGAAAGACGCCGACCCGAGCCGAGACGAACTCATCGACGAAGCCTGCTTCGCGGTGCAGGACCTGCGTGTCTACTGGCTCGACCACGGCCTGAAACACGCGCCGATCCGGCTTGCGCCCAAGGCTGGCCGCAACGACCCTTGCCCCTGCGGCAGCGGCAAGAAGTTCAAGAAGTGCCACGGCGCGTGAGCCTTCACAGCGCCACGTCAGGGCACTGCTACATTGCGCGCCATGCCTGAACGCCTCGACCTGCAAGGCCGCCACATCGTCCTCGGATTGAGTGGCGGCATCGCCTGCTACAAGTCGGCCGAGTTGACGCGCGCGTTGGTGAAGGCTGGCGCTACGGTGCAGGTCGTGATGACTGACGCGGCGATGCAGTTCATCACGCCGGTGACGATGCAGGCGCTCAGCGGCCGGCCGGTTTTCACCAGTCAATGGGATGCGCGTGCGCCGGCGTCGATGGCGCATATCGACTTGTCGCGGCAGGCCGATGCGATCGTCGTCGCGCCGGCCAGCGCCGACTTCATCGCACAACTCGCGCAGGGGCGGGCGGCCGAGTTGCTCGCGCTGATGTGCCTGGCGCGGCCGCTCGAACGCTGCCCGCTGCTCGTCGCACCGGCGATGAACCGCGAGATGTGGGCGCACCCGGCGACGCAGCGCAATCTCGCGCAGATCATCGCCGATGGCGCAGGTCTGCTCGGCCCGGGCCACGGCGACCAAGCCTGCGGTGAATTTGGCGACGGCCGGATGCTCGAAGCCGACGAACTCTGCGATGCGCTGATCGCTTTTTTCCAACCCAAGCTGCTCGCTGGCAAATCGGTGCTGATCACCGCCGGGCCGACTTTCGAGGCCATCGACCCGGTGCGCGGGATCACCAACTTGTCTAGCGGCAAGATGGGTTTTGCCATCGCGCGTGCCTGCGCCGAAGCCGGCGCCGCGGTGACGCTGGTCGCCGGGCCGGTGCACCTGGCCACACCACGCGGCGTGCGCCGCATCGATGTCAGCAGCGCGCTGCAGATGCACGATGCGGTGTTGCCGCTGGCCGCGGGCCAGGATGTTTTTGTCGCCACCGCGGCGGTTGCCGACTGGCGGCCGGTGGCGGCCAGCGAGCACAAGCTCAAGAAGGACGCTTCAGGCCAGGTGCCGGCGTTTGTGATGACCGAAAACCCCGACATCCTGGCGACGGTGGCGCGCCTGCCCGAGGCGACACGGCCTTACTGCGTGGGCTTTGCCGCCGAAAGCCACGATGTGCAGCGCCACGCGCAGGAGAAGCGCCTGCGCAAAGGTGTGCCGCTGATCGTCGCCAACGACGGCCCGGCGACCTTCGGGCGCGATCACAACAGCCTGCTGCTCATCGACGCTGACGGCGCGACGGCCTTGCCGCGTGCCGACAAACTAGAGCTCGCCCGCAAACTCGTCGCGGCCATCGCGGCCAGACTGGCTAAACAATGACCTCAGTGGATCTGAAAATCCTGGACCCGCGCATCACTGCGCAGTTGCCGCAATACGCCACGCCCGGCAGCGCCGGCCTGGACCTGCGCGCCTGCATCGACGCCGCGCTGGTCATCGAGCCGGGCCAGACGGTGCTGATCCCGACCGGCCTGGCGATGCACATCGGCGACCCCGGGCTGGCGGCGATGATCTTGCCACGCTCTGGCCTGGGTCACAAACATGGCATCGTGCTCGGCAACCTGGTCGGCCTGATCGACAGCGACTACCAGGGCCCGTTGATGGTCAGCTGCTGGAACCGCGGCAGCGTGGCGTTCACAGTGCAGCCCTTCGAGCGCATCGCGCAACTCGTGATCGTGCCGGTGGTGCGGGCGGCGTTTCGGGTCGTCGAGGAGTTTGGTTCTTCGCAGCGTGGCGAAGGCGGCTTCGGCTCGACCGGCAAACACTGAGAGCCTGAGAGTTTGCTGCTCGGCACAACGAGCGCGGCGCGCTCGGCTGGCATCGCCCGGTGTGAAACGCGCGCGGTGCCGACGACCACCGTCAGTGAAGATCGACGGCGTCGTAGTTGATGTCGTCGTCGTCGTCTTCGCCGCTGCGGCGGTTGGAGATGACTTGCAGATCCGACGCGCCGACGCTGCCGGCTTCGACTTCGTCGTCGCTCGCCGCGCGCACGTCGGCAACCTTGAGCGCGATGCGCAGTGCGATGCCGGCCAGCGGGTGGTTGCCGTCGAGCACCACATGCGAGGGATAGATTTCGGTCACGGTGTAGAAGACATCGGCCGGCATATCGGGTGTCGCGCCGCCCTCGGGCAGGCCTTCGAATTGCATGCCGATGTCGAGGTGTTCGGGGAACAATTCGCGCGACTCGAAACACACCAGGCCGGAGTCGTATTCGCCGAAGGCATGTTCGGGCTCGAGGTGCAGTTGGGCTTCGAATCCCGGTGCCTGGCCGTCGATCGATTCTTCGACCTTGGGAAGCAGGTCGTCGCCGCCAAAATAGAACTCGACGGGTTCGCTCAGCGCGTCGATGACTTCGCCTTGGGCGTCTGAAAGTGTCCACGTCAGGCTGACGACGCAAGGCTTGCTGATGATCATCAAAGAATCATCGCACAGGCCACAATCGTGCATGGACGTGCAACAAGCGCTGGCGCTGCTCGGGGGCCTCTCGGCCGAAACTTTCATGCGCCTGCATTGGCAGAAGAAGCCTTTGCTGGTGCGCCAGGCGATACCCGGCGTGCTGCCGCCACTCGGCCGACAAGCGCTCTTTGCGCTGGCGGCGAGCGACGACGTCGAGGCGCGCCTGGTGCAGCGCGACGGCGGCGGCTGGGCCGTGCGCGAAGGCCCGCTGGCACGCCGCAGGTTGCCGCCGCTGAAGCAGCGCGAATGGACGCTGCTGGTGCAGGGTGTCGACCTGCATGTCGATGCGGCGCATCGTCTGCTCAAGCAGTTTCGCTTTGTGCCCGACGCGCGGCTGGACGACTTGATGATCTCTTTCGCCACCGATGGTGGTGGCGTCGGCCCGCACCTGGATTCTTACGACGTGTTTTTGCTTCAGGTCCAAGGCCGACGACACTGGTCGGTGGCGGCAGTCGACAAGCCGGCCGACGCCGCCTGGGTCGAAGGTGCGCCGCTGAAAATCCTGCGCGACTTCACGCCGCAGCAGCAGTGGCTGCTCGAGCCCGGCGACATGCTTTATCTGCCGCCGGGCTGGGCGCATGACGGCGTCGCGCAAGGCGAGTGCATGACCTGCTCGATCGGCTTTCGCGCGCCAAGCAGTACCGATCTGGCGGCCGAGATCCTGTCGCGCCTGGCCGATGAGGTTGGCCACGACGACGCTGGCACCGCGCGCCTCTACCGCGACCCGGCGCAGCCCGCGACCGCGAACGCGGCACGCGTGCCGGCGGCGCTGCAGGATTTTGCGCAGCGCGTCGTCGCCGCCGCGCTGCGCCGCCGCGACGATCTGCACCGCGCGTTGGGCGAATCCCTGACCGAGCCAAAAGCCTGGGTCTGGTTCGAAGCCGGTGCCGCGTTGCCCGGCAGCGCCGCGATAGCGCTGCACGCGCGCACGAAGATGCTCTACGACGACCGGCATGTTTTCATCAACGGCGAAGCCCACCGCATCGGTGGCCGCGACGCGCGGCTGCTGCGGCAACTGGCCGACGAACGCCGGCTCTCATCGGCAGAATGGCAAAGCTTGAGCGACGACGCCAAAGCCGCGGTGCAAGACTGGGCCCGCGCCGGGTGGCTGCAAATCGATGGTTGTGAATGACAACCGCGAATGACGACAGCGAATGACGACAATGAGGGCCGACCGCGCATGGCCACAGCGATTGGCAACGGCGCTGAACGACAGTGATCGAGGACGGCGATGAACCCGCAAGACAATGACCCAGCGCCGGCATCCAACGCCGCTATCGATTCCGCCAAAGCCTTCGGTGACGCGATCGTGGCCTCTGTGGCGCTGGCCTTGCAGCGGCGGGCGCGCCGCCTTGTTTTTGTCGACCCCGACTTTGTCGACTGGCCCCTAGACGACGCCGAGCTGCACGCGTCGCTGACCGCATTTGCGCGCCTGCCTGGGAGAGAACTGGTATTGCTCGGCAGCAGCTTCGACGCGATGCAACGGCGCTGCCCGCGTTTTGTTGTGTGGCGCCGCGTCTGGGGCCAGGCCGTCGCGGCTTGGCGGCCGGCTGACGACGAGGTCAGCTTGCCGTCGGTGCTGCTCGCCGATCGCACGCTCGCTGTCGAACTGCTCGACCGTGTCGAGTGGCGCGGACGGGTGCTCACCGACGACCGGCGCATTCATCGGCTCGCCGACGACATTGACGTGTTCTTGCAACGCTGCGAGCCGACTTTCGGCGCGAGCACGCTCGGGCTTTAGGGATTGCACCTAGGCGGCATATAATCGAAGGCTCGTCACAGAGGGCACTTGTCCCGCGTGACTTGGGCTGGGACTCTTCGAATTAGCGTGACGTCGTGTCGTTGTGACATCGCAAGAGCAGCCTTCAGCGTTTGATCACTTTACCGACCCACAGACTCTTCGAGGACATACATGAACAAGTCGCTCCTGCTCGCCCTGGTTGCCGCCGCTGCGCTGGCCGCCTGCGGCAAGAAGCCGGAAGCTGCCGCCCCGGCTGCTGCTCCCGCCGTTACCGCCCCGGTGGCCGAGGCAGCTTCGGCTGCCGCTTCCGCCGTCGCTGGTGCCGCTTCCGCTGCCGCTGGCGCCATCGCCACCGCCGCGTCTGACGCTGCCGGCAAGGCTGCCGACGCCGCCAAGGACGCCGCCGGCAAGGCCGTCGACGCCGCCAAGGACGCGGCCGCCAAGGCTGCTGAAGGCGCGAAGAAGTAATTTTTCGACTCTTCGCTCGCGAAGCAAAAAGCCGCCCTCGGGCGGCTTTTTTTGTCCTGCGCATTCTGGCCTTGGCGCCGCGGGCAGCGCCGGGCGGCTCAGCGCAGCTCGTTGATCAGCAGGCTGATGATGCGCTGCGCCATCGGCCCGGTCTCGGCCACGCCTTGGGCGTTTTGCACTGTGACCAGACTGCGTTCGCCTTCGCCCTTGACGGCCACACGCAGGCGGGTCGGGGCGCTGGTGCTGTCGCCGCTGCTGAACAGGCGCGCCAGGAAGCCCGGATCTTCCTTGCCCGCAGTGCCGGGGTCGACATAACGGACGTAGTAGATGCCGCCGGCGCGGTCGCGGTCTTCGACCGTGAAGCCGCTGCGGTCGAGCGCGATGCCGACGCGGCGCCAGGCGCGGTCGAACCCGTCGTTGACTTCGAGTGACGCAGCGCCGGTGGTGGCGGTGGCGCGGGCGCGCGCTGGCACTTCAGTGGCCCCGGCGACACTGCTGCGTGCCGCCTCCACACCGGTGCCCAGGCGGACCATCAGGCGAGCCAGGAATTCGGCTTCAAGCTGCGGGTCGTTGGCGCGTGCGCGCCACATCGTCTGGTCACGCTGCGGCGCGACAAAAACCTCTTCCATGCCGCGGTGACTGATAAAGATTTCGGCGCCGGCCGCGGTGCGCTCGACGCGGGTGCGGAAGCGGTCGCGTTCGCCAGTCGAATACAAGCCATCGAAGAGCCGGCCGATGGTGTTGCGGATGAAGTCGGTAGGCAGCTTGGCACGGTTTTCTGCCCAGCCGGTTTCGAGCACTCCGGCCTCGGGGCTGTCGACTTCGACGGCAAAGCCGCGTTCGATCCAGAAGGCCTTGATTTGCGGCCAGAGCACTTCTGGCGCGATGCCGGTGACCAGCCAGCGCTGGTTGCCCTGGCGTTCGACGCGCACATTGCCGACCGCTGCTGGGGCCACCGCCGCGACGGCCACTGCTGTCGTCGTGGCTGTCGTCGCCGTCAAACCGGTGCCGCTGGCGCTGACCGGGCCGCCTTGCGGTCGATAGCGGCTGTCGCGTGCCAGCTGGGTCAGGTCAGGGGGCACATCCAGCGACACTGTTTTTGCGGCCTGGCTGCGGTAGTCGACCTTGTCGCCGCCGAGCACACCTTCGACCGATGAGCAAGCGCCAAGCACGGCCGCAGCGGCGACGGCGATCGCCGTTGTGCGCATCAGGGGCAGGGCAGAAATCGGCTTCTTCGTCTGTATCTGGATCACGTTCGAGGTCTCCGGGCGATGATCAACACGCCCTGTCAGTGAATTCGCCAAGCCTGCCGATGAGATCGGCTGCCGGCGACTTCGTTCACGCGGCTGCGGCAGATCGCCACATCGCGCGGGTGGATTCAAGTCAGCCCGCTTTCTTGCATCGCCGCGGCCACCTGCGCCTGGCCGGCGGCCGTCAACGGCACGATCGGCAGGCGCACGGTGGCGCCACAGCGGCCGAGTTTTTGCAGCGCCCATTTGGTCGGCGCCGGGCTGGGTTCGCAGAACAGTTGCCGATGCACCGGCAGCAGACCCAGGTGGATCGCCGTCGCGCGGCGCAACTCGCCTTCGAGCGCGGCAGTGCACATCTGGCTCATCAGGCGCGGCGCGATGTTGGCCGTCACGCTGACGTTGCCGTGGCCGCCGAGCAGCATCAAGGCCAGCGCGGTGCCGTCGTCGCCGGAGTAAATCGAAAACCCGCGCGGTGCATCTTTGATCAACCAGGCAGCACGTTCGATATTGCCGGTAGCTTCTTTGATGCCGATGACACCCGGCACCTGGGCCAGCCGCATCACGGTGTCGTGCTGCATATCGGCCACTGTGCGGCCGGGCACGTTGTAGAGCACCACCGGCAGGTCCACCGCTTCGGCGACGGCCTTGAAATGCCGGTAGATACCTTCTTGCGAGGGCCGGTTGTAGTAGGGCACGACTTGCAGCGTGCTCGATGCACCAACGCGTTTGGCAAAGCGGGTCAGCTCGATCGCTTCTGAGGTGGCGTTGCCACCCGCGCCGGCCATGATCGGCAAGCGGCCGGCGGCGTGTTCGACCGCGACGCGAATGATTTCGCAATGTTCGGCGACCGACACCGTGGGCGACTCGCCCGTGGTGCCGACGACGCAGATGCAGGCCGTGCCTTCGGCGATATGCCAGTCGATCAGGCGGCGCAGCGCGCCGTAGTCGATGCTGCCGTCTTCGTGCATCGGCGTGACGAGGGCGACGATGCTGCCAGTGAGTCCGTTCATGCTTGTCCTTGCAAGGGGCCGAGTTTACCGGGCCGCCGACACCGACAACGGCGCCGGCTCGACTTGCGCTGACACCGCCGGCGCGCGCCGCGCTGCGATGCGCTGCACAACCCGCAGCGGCGCGTCCAGCAGACCATGTTCATAGGCCACGATGTGCAGCCCCTGCGCCGCCTGCAAAAGCTCGCCCGGTTCGAGCAGGAAGTCGGCCCGCGACGGCCGGCCAAAACGCGCCTGGCCGAGCCCGAAGGTTTCGTAGATCAGCACGCCGCCGGGGGCCACCGCAGCCACGATAACGGCCAGCCGCGGCCGCCAGAGATAGTTGGTCACGACCACCGCATCGAACCGGCGGCCGGCAAACGGCCAGGCGCCGTTTTCGATATCGGCGATCACGATCTCGGCCCGCTCGACGATGCCGCGCAGCGGCTCGGCAGCGGCCGCATCGCGGTCGACGCCAGTGACGCGGTGGCCACGCGCGGCCAGCCAGCGGACATGGCGGCCGCTGCCGCAGGCGACATCGAGAACGCAGCCGCCGGGGGCGATCAGATCGGCCCAGCGCACCACCCAGGGCGAAGGTTCCGGGTTCAGAAACACGCCCAGACGCGCGCCGCAAGATCGACGATCAGATGCGGGCTGAGATAGGCCGCAAAGACGCCGGCCAGCGCCAGCAGAGCGGTGGCGCGCGCGGCCCAGACCGCGGCGCTGCGCTGGCGCGGCGACAGCGTCACGCGGCTGCCGCCGCCGGCCGCCGCACGATCGGCGTCTCGCGCACGGGCCAGTTGACGATCGCCGCAAAGATGCCGAGTGCCACCGCGATGCCCCAGACGATGTCGTAGCTGCCGGTGCTCTCAAACAACTTGCCACCCAGCCAGGCGCCGAGGAAAGAGCCACATTGGTGGCTCAGGAAGACGATGCCACCGAGGGTCGACATGTACTGCACGCCAAAGATCTGCGCCACGACGGCATTCGTCGGCGGCACCGTCGAAAGCCACAGCAGGCCCATCGTCGCGGCGAAAAGGTAGACGCTCCAAGGCGTCAGCGGCGCGAGCAGGAAGGCCACGATGACGATCGAGCGCAGCAGGTAGATCGTGCTCAGGATGCGTGTCTTCGACATGCGCTGGCCCAAGGACCCGGCAGCGTAGGTGCCGAAGACATTGAACAGGCCGATCAGCGCCAGCGCGGTGGTCGCCACATCCGGCGTCAGACCGTGGTCCTTGAGATAGCTCGGCATGTGCACGCCGATGAAGACGACCTGGAAACCGCAGACAAAATAACCCGCGGTCAGGAGCTGAAAGCCGCGGTGGCCGACAGCCTCGCGCAGCGCCGCGCCGATGCTTTGTTTGGGCCCCGGCGGGGCGACGCTGCCAGCTCCTTCGCGCAGCCCGAAAGCCAGTGGCGCGATCAGCAGCGCCATGCAACCCAGCACAAACAGCGCCGACTGCCAGCCCAGGCCGCCAATGAGCCAGTTCTCGACCGGCACCATCAAGAACTGGCCGAACGAACCCGCGGCGGCCGTGATGCCCATCGCCCAGGATCGTTTGGCCGGGTCGACCTGGCGCGCGATGACGCCGAAGACAATGACGTAGGTCGTGCCGGCCTGCGCGATGCCGATCAGCAGGCCGGCGCTGCCGGTGAAGGCCAGGCCCGAAGTCGCCAGGGCCATCAGCACCAGGCCACCGGCATAAAACAGAGCGCCGACGATGAGCACCCGGAACCCGCCGTAGCGGTCGGCCACGATGCCGGCAAAGGGCCCGGCAATGCCCCACATCAGGTTCTGCACCGCGATCGCAAAAGCGAAGGTCTCGCGGCTCCAGCCGCGGTCCATCGTGATCGGCTGCAGCCACAGGCCGAAGCCATGCCGGATGCCCATCGACAGGGTGACGACGAGGGCCCCGAAGACCAGCACCTGGGTCATCGACAAGCGCGGGCGGGGCGGGTCGGCCGGGTTCATGCCGGTATTGTCAGGCCGCCACCGACGACAAGTTGGCAGCTACAGTCGCAGTCGTCAGCGGCCAATGCCGCGGTTTTCTCAAGGAGTGGACCGAAGTGAAGGTGCTTGTGCTCGGCAGTGGGGTCATCGGCGTCTCGGCGGCGTACTACCTGGCCAAGGCCGGGCATGAGGTGGCAGTCGTCGACCGCCAGGCCGGGCCGGCGCTGGAGACAAGCTTCGGCAACGCCGGCGAAATCTCGCCGGGTTATTCGGCGCCCTGGGCCGGGCCCGGGGTGCCGATCAAGGCCATCAAGTGGATGTTGATGCAGCATTCGCCGCTGGTCATCTGGCCGATGTTCGACCCCGCGATGTGGCGCTGGGGCCTGATGATGCTGGCCAACTGCAACGAGCGCTCCTACGCGGTGAACAAGGCGCGCATGGTGCCGATTGCCGAGTACAGCCGCGACTGCATGAAAGCGCTGCGCGCACAAACCGGCATCAGCTACGACGACCGCGCGCAGGGCACGGTGCAACTCTTTCGCACCCAGCAGCAACTCGACGGCATCGGCGGCGATGTGCGGATCCTCAAGCAGTACGGCGTGCCTTTTGAAGTCCTCGACCGCGAAGGTTTTGTGCGTGTCGAGCCGGCGCTGGCGTTGACGAAGGAAAAATTCGTCGGCGCCTTGCGCCTGCCCAACGACGAAACCGGCGACTGCTTCAAGTTCAGCAACCGGCTGGCCACGATGGCCGCCGAGCTGGGTGCGAAGTTCCGCTTCAACACGCGCATCGACGGCCTGCAGGTCGGAGGCGGGCGCATCACCGGTGTCTTCACCGACGCCGGCCTGCTGACGGCCGACCGCGTGGTGCTGGCGCTGGGCAGCCATTCGCCGCAGTTGCTCAAGCCGGTCGGCGTGAATATCCCCGTCTATCCGGTCAAGGGTTATTCGATCACGGTCCCGATCACCGACGCGCAATACGCGCCAGAGTCGACGATCATGGACGAGACCCACAAGGTGGCGGTGACGCGGCTGGGCGACCGCATCCGCGTCGGTGGCACGGCCGAACTCGCCGGCTACAGCCAGGCCTTGCGCGAGCCGCGCCGGGCGACGTTGAACCATGTGGTCAGCGACCTCTTTCCGCGCGGTGGTGATGTGTCCAAGGCCACCTTCTGGTGTGGCCTGCGTCCTATGACGCCCGACGGCACGCCGATCATCGGCCGCACGCCGGTGGAAAACCTGCTGCTCGCCACCGGCCACGGCACGTTGGGCTGGACGATGGCGGCGGGCACCGGGCGCGTGATCGCCGATATCGTGTCGGGGCGCGAACCCGAGATCGACATCGCGGGCTTGAGCATGTCGCGCTACGGCTGAGCCTCGTGTCGATCCACGATCTAGGGGATGACGCTCGTCGAGTCGTGGCTTACATCTGCGATCCTTGCTGCTCCAACCCAGGAGACCACGATGCCACGCATGTTGTCAGAGAACTTTTCGCTCGACGAACTGACCCTCAGCCAGACCGCGGCGCGGCTGGGCATCGACAACACGCCAGACAAAGCGACGCTGAAAAACCTCGAACATCTGGCGGCGCAGCTGGAAATCGTTCGCAAGCATCTCGGCGGGGTGCCGATCCAAATCAGCAGCGGCTACCGATCGCCGGCCTTGAACAAGGCGGTCAAGGGCTCAGCGAAAAGTGCGCATGTTCTTGGCTTGGCGGTGGACTTCACCGCGCCACGTTTTGGCACCGTGCTGCAGACTTCCAAAGCCACCGCGGCCAGTGGAATCACATTCGACCAGGTGATCTACGAGTACGGCCGCTGGGTGCATCTTGGTGTGGCAGCGCCGGGCACCACGGCCAAGGCCGAATTGCTGTCGATCATGGTCGCCGGGCAATTTGAAACCGGCTTGCGCAACGTGGGCTGAGCCGATCTGAGCCGGGGCGCGGCGGTCGGAACGCGGCGCCGTCAGCGCGGCTGTCGGCTGGCGGCGGGCGGCGCGGCACGGGCAGCCTCCTAGAATCGGCGCCCATGCCCACGTCCAAACCAACCGGCGCTTACGCCGAGGCCTCGATCCGCGTGCTCAAGGGCCTGGAGCCCGTGAAGCAGCGCCCGGGCATGTACACCCGCACCGACAACCCGCTGCACTGCATCCAGGAAGTCATCGACAACGCCGCCGACGAAGCGCTGGCGGGTTTTGGCAAACGCATCAACGTCGTCGTGCATGCCGACCAGTCGGTCACGGTCGACGACGATGGCCGCGGCATCCCCTTCGGCCTGCACCCCGAAGAGCGCGTGCCGGTGCTCGAGATCGTCTTCACCCGGCTGCATGCAGGTGGCAAATTCGACAAAGGCTCGGGCGGCGCCTACAGCTTTTCTGGCGGCCTGCACGGGGTCGGCGTGAGTGTCACGAATGCACTTGCCAAACGCTTGGCGGTGACGGTCTGGCGCGACGGCCAGGTCGCCACGCTGGCCTTCGGCGCTGGTGAGGTTACCGACAAGCTGAAGGTGCGCGACCGCGCCGCGGCCGACCGCAAACAAGGCACCTCGGTGCAAGTCTGGCCCGACCCGAAATATTTCGAGACCGCCGACCTGCCGCGGGCCGACCTGACCCACTTGCTGCGCAGCAAGGCGGTGCTGATGCCGGGCGTGACGGTATCGCTAACGTTCGAAAAGAGCGGCGACAAGTCGCCAGGCACTGCGCCCGAGACCCAGAGCTGGGTCTACAAGGGCGGGCTGCGCGACTACCTGCTCCAAGGCCTGCAGGCCGAGCCGCTGATCCCGCTGTTCGAAGGCGAAAACTACGCCAGCGAAGGCGAGACAGAGAATTTTGCCGAAGGCGAGGGCGCCGCCTGGTGCGTGGCCTTCACCGACGACGGCGCGACGCTGCGCGAGAGTTATGTGAACCTGATCCCGACGGTGGCCGGCGGCACCCACGAGTCGGGCCTGAAGGACGGCCTCTTCACGGCGATCAAGGGTTTCATCGAACTGCACGCACTGCTGCCCAAGGGCGTGAAGCTGATGCCCGAGGATGTTTTTTCGCGCGCCAGTTTTGTGCTGTCAGCCAAGGTGCTCGACCCGCAGTTCCAGGGCCAGATCAAGGAGCGGCTGAACAGCCGCGACGCGCTGCGCCTGGTCTCGGGTTATGTGCGCCCGGCGCTTGAACTCTGGCTCAACCAGCATGTCGATCTCGGCCGCAAGCTCGCCGAATTGGTCATCCGCCAGGCGCAGACACGCCAGCGCGCGAGCCAGAAAGTCGAAAAGCGCAAGGGCTCTGGCGTGGCGGTGCTGCCGGGCAAACTCACCGACTGCGAGAGCCGCGATACGCTGCTCAACGAAGTTTTTTTGGTCGAGGGCGACTCCGCCGGCGGCAGCGCCAAGATGGGCCGCGACAAAGAAACCCAGGCCGTGTTGCCGCTGCGTGGCAAGGTGCTCAATGCCTGGGAGGTCGACCGCGACCGGCTCTTTGCGAACAACGAGATCCACGACATTGCGGTGGCGGTCGGCGTCGACCCGCATGGCCCCGCGGACGACCCCGACTTCAGCGGCCTGCGCTACGGCAAGGTCTGCATCCTGAGCGATGCCGACGTCGACGGCTCGCATATCCAGGTGCTGCTGCTGACGCTGTTTTTCCGCCATTTCCCCAAGCTCATCGAGCGGGGCCATATCTATGTCGCCAAGCCGCCGCTGTTTCGCGTCGACGCGCCGGCGCGTGGCAAGAAGCCGGCAGCGAAGATCTACGCGCTCGACGACGGTGAACTGCAGGCCACGTTGGACAAGCTGCGCAAGGAAGGCGCGCGTGATGGTGCCTGGTCGATCAGCCGCTTCAAGGGCCTGGGTGAAATGAGCCCCGAGCAGTTGTGGGAGACCACACTCAACCCCGAGACGAGGCGGCTGCTGCAGGTCGGTTTTGGCGCTGCCGGCTTCGACGCCGTGGTGCCGGCGCTGACCAAGCTGATGGGCAAGGGCGAAGCCGCGGCGCGGCGCGAGTTGATGGAGCTGCACGGCGACGCCGTCGAGGTCGACGTTTGAGCACCGCAATCCCTGCCACACCACCCGCCGCACCACCCGCCGCACGCGGCCCGCTGCCGCTGCGCCTGCGGCCGACGATGTTGTCGGACCTGGACTTTGTCGTCTCGGTGGAAACCGACCCGCGCAACCTGCCTTTCATCACGCCCTGGGAGCGCACCCAGCACGAAGGCGCGGTGAGGTTCCCGGACTTTCGCCACTTCATCGTCGAGGCCGCCGATGCGCCCGGCGGTGATCTCGAGCGTGCCGGATTTGTGATCCTGCAAGGCTGCCGCAACCCGCATGGCAGTGTCGAACTCAAGCGCATCGTGTTGCAGCCCAAGGGCCTGGGGCATGGCCGCGCGGCGGTGCGCCTGCTCAAGCGCATGGCCTTCAATGACCTGCACGCGCACCGCTTCTGGCTCGACGTCAAGGCCTTGAACGCACGCGCCCAGGGCCTCTACCAGAGCGAAGGTTTTGTCGAAGAAGGCCGGCTGCGTGAGGCGGTGCGGGTGACGATCGAGAGCGCCGCCGACGGCCAGCGCAGCGCCGGGTTTGACACCCTGATCGTGATGAGCCTGCTCGACCGCGAGTACCACGCTCGCGTCGCGCTCGGGCTCGAGCCGGCGGGATGAGAGCGCTCGGCGTCGGTCTGGCTGGCCTTTGTATTGCCGCGGCCGTCGCCTCGGTGCAAGCGCAAGCGCCGGCGACCGCACCGACGTCGCGGGTGCCGGGCAAAAGCGACGGTATCCAATCGATGCTGACCTGGCTCGAATTTGCACCCGAGGTCAAAGCCGTGCAGCCCTGGCTGCGCGAGGCGGCCAAGCAGCATGCCGTCGATGCCGAATTGCTCAAGGCGGTGATCGCGGTCGAGTCGGGCTTCAACGCCAAGGCGGTTTCGCCACGCGGCGCGATCGGCCTGATGCAGATCACGCCCGACACCGCCGCCCGCTACGCGACGCGTGCAGAGTCGGCGCAGCCCGCTGCGCAGCGCCTGCTCGACGCGCGCACGAATATCCACACCGGCGCGCGTTTGCTGGCGGACTTGTTGCGCCGCCACCGCCGCATCGAGGTTGCGCTAGCGGCGTGGAACGCCGGCGAGGGTGCGGTGCGCCGCAGCGGCGGCGGGATGCCCGACATCGACGAAACTCGTGCCCACGTGCATTTGGTGCTCGAGCTCTACTGGGCCTTGCTGCAACAGAGCCAGCGCCTGCGCGCCACGAGCCTGCCGCCCAGGTAGGCGGCGGAAAACAATAACCGAGGTGACCCGACGATGCAGTCGACGATGATGAATGTGCCGCTGTCGCTGAACCATTTGCTCGAGCGTGCCGGCACGATCTTCGCGCGCAACGAAGTCGTCTCGCGCCTGCCCGACAAGAGCCTGCGCCGGCACAACTATGGCCAGATCTACCGGCGCACTCGCGCGCTGGCGTCGGCCTTGCAAAAGCTCGGCCTGAAAAAAGGCGAGCGGGTCGCCACGCTGTGCTGGAACCACCACGCGCATCTGGAGTGTTATTTCGGCATCCCGGCGGCCGGCGGCGTGATGCACACCTTGAACCTGCGCCTTTCGCCGGTTGAGATCGGCGCCATCGCTGCGGACGCCGACGACCGCTTCCTGGTCGTCGACGATGTGCTGCTGCCGCTGTACCGCCAGTTCGCTGCGCTGCACCGTTTCGAGCGGGTCATCGTGTTCCCGTTCTCTGGCGCTGCATTGCCCACGGATCTGGACAACGTCGACGACTACGAAGCGCTGCTCGATGGCGCCGACCCCGACGGGTTCGAATACGCCACGCACGCCGAAGACGACCCGGTGTCGATGTGTTTTACCTCGGGCACCACGGGCCGCAGCAAGGGCGTCGTCTATTCGCACCGCTCGACGATCCTGCACACCCTGGTCGGTTGCCTGGGTGACTACTGGGGGCTGCGCGGCACCGATACCGTGCTGCCGGTGACGCCGATGTTCCATGCCAACTGCTGGGGCATCCCGTACGCCGCGATGATGATGGGCGTGAAGCTGGTCTTCCCCGGCCCGCACCTGCACCCCGAGGATCTGCTTGACCTGATGCAGATCGAACCGCCAACGCTGTCGCTCGGCGTGCCGACGATCTGGATGGGCCTGATCCAGGCCTACGACCGCGCACTCGTCGAACAACCCGGGCGCTGGAAGATGCCGATCGGGCTGCGCTCGCTGGTTGGTGGTGCGGCGGTGCCGGAATCGCTGATCCGCGCTTTTGCGCGCCACGGTGTCTGGCTGCTGCAAGGCTGGGGAATGACCGAGACCTCGCCGCTGGCCACCGTCTCCTACCACCGCGCCGAATGCATCGACGAAGGTGTCGAAGGCCGCTACCGGCGCGCGGCGATGGCCGGCAGCCCGGTGCCCTTGGTGGAGCTGCGCATCCGTGTGGAAGACACGAGCGAAGACGGCAGTGATGCTGGACAAGACGCCCCCTGGGACGGCAAGACGATGGGCGAGATCCAGGTCCGCGGCCCGTTCATCACCGGCGCGTACCACCTCGCTGGCGCGCCCGAAGACAAGTTCACCGCCGACGGTTGGCTGCGCACCGGCGATGTCGCGACGATCGACGCGCTGGCCTTTGTGCGCATCACCGACCGCACCAAGGACCTCATCAAATCCGGCGGCGAGTGGATCTCTTCGGTCGACCTCGAAAATGCGCTGATGGGTCACCCGGCGGTGGCCGAGGCCGCGGTGATCGCGATCCCCGACGAAAAATGGAGCGAGCGGCCGCTGGCCTGCATCGTCTGGAAGGCCGGGCAGTCGGCGACACCGGCCGAGCTCGGCGCGCAGTTGCTGCAAGCCGGCTTTGCCAAATGGCAGTTGCCCGACCGCTACGAAGTCATCGATGCCATCCCGCGCACGAGCACCGGCAAGTTCTGGAAGCTCAAGCTGCGCGAGCGGTTTGTGCGCTGAACACGCCGATACTCCTGGCCCATGTACACGCAGTTTTTCGGCCTCGCGCGCGAACCCTTTTCGATCGCGCCCGACCCGCGCTACTTGTTCATGAGCGAGCGCCATCGCGAGGCGCTGGCGCACCTGCTTTATGGCCTCAAGGGCGGTGGCGGTTTTGTGCTGCTCACCGGCGAGATCGGCGCCGGCAAGACGACGGTCTGCCGCTGCTTCCTGGAGCAGGTGCCGCGGCGGGTGAACGTGGCCTATATCGTCAACCCGAAACAGACCACCGAGGAACTGCTGCAGTCGATCTGCGACGAGTTCCGCATCCCGGCCGCTGGCGCCGTGACGGCGAAGGACCATGTCGATGCACTCAACGAATTCCTGCTGCGCACCCATGCGGTGGGGCAGAACAACGTGCTCATCATCGACGAGGCGCAGAACCTGTCGAGCGAGGTGCTCGAGCAGCTGCGCCTGCTGACGAATCTGGAAACCAACGAGCGCAAATTGCTGCAGATCGTGCTCATCGGCCAGCCGGAGTTGCGCGACATGCTGGCGCGGCCGCAGCTCGAGCAGCTCGCGCAGCGGATCACCGCGCGGTACCACCTCGAGGCCCTGACCGAGCGCGAAACGGCGCAGTACATCCGCCACCGGCTGGCGGTGGCGGGGCTCACCGCAGCGGTGCCTTTTGACGATGTCGCGGTCAAGCGTGTGCACCAGCTGACCCGCGGCGTGCCGCGCCGCATCAACCTGCTTTGTGACCGCGCGATGCTCGGCGCCTACGCGATCGGCAAGGCGACGGTCGACCCGCGCATCATCGACAAGGCGGCGCAAGAGGTCACCGGCTACAGCGGCACCCGGCTGCGCTGGCGGATGTCGCGGCGGCGGCGGGTTGGTGCCGCGTTGCTGATCGGGCTGCTCGTCGGTGCAGCGCTGTTTGCAATCGGCGCGCGGGTCTACGAGCAGTTCGCGCCGAAGCCGGTGGCCAGCGGCCTGCCCGCTGCAAAGGGTCGCTGAGATGTCGTACATCCTCGACGCCCTTCGTCGCGCCGACGCAGAACGAGACCGCGGCGCGGTGCCGGACCTCAACGCGCAGCACCTGGTGCTGACGGCGACCGACGACGCGCAGCCGGCGCGGGCGCCGCGTCCTTGGGGCTGGTTGGCCGCCGGCGGGGCGATGGCATTGCTCGGCGTCGGCATTTGGAGATACAGCGCCGATGAGCCGGCGGCGGTGGTTGCTGCCGTGACACCCCGGCCGACAGCGATGGCCACGGCAGGGCCTACGTCACCACCGGCGTCACCACCAACGACCGCGCCAAGCGCCATACCAACACCGATGCCGGCGCCGCTGCCCTCGCCGGTGGCCGCGGCACCGGTTGTCAAACCACCAACCTCAGCGGCAGTCAAAGCGCCCGCAGCGGCTGCATCAAGATCAGCGCCTCCAGCTTCGGTGGCGCTGCCGAAGCTGCCGACGATGGCCGAGCTGCCCGAAAACGTCAGGCGCGAGTTGCCGGCGCTGGCCATCGGTGGCTCGGTGTATTCGGCGCAGGCGCCAGACCGCATGGTCATCGTCAACGGCCAGATCTTTCGTGAAGGGGCCGTGCTCGCGCCAGGGTTGACACTGGAGCGCATCAGCCCCAAGTCGGCCATCTTCGCGATCCGCGGCCAGCGCTTCGAGCTGCGCTTCTAGCGCCGATTCGAGCCGCGCATCTCGCCGCGCATCTCGCTGTGCATCTCGCTGTGCATTCGCACGCACCTCTTTTGATATTTTCTGCCCACCGATGAACGACCTGTTCGACCCGCCCCCAGCACCTGCCGCCGACCCCGACAACCGCATCGCGATCACCGAATACGCCGAGCGTGCTTACCTCGAGTACGCGCTGAGCGTCGTCAAGGGCCGCGCGCTGCCAGATGTCTGTGATGGCGCCAAGCCGGTGCAGCGCCGGATCCTGTATTCGATGCAGCGCATGGGCTTGGGTTTTGCCGGCAACACGGGTGCCAAGCCGGTCAAGTCAGCCCGCGTGGTCGGTGATGTGCTCGGCCGCTTTCACCCGCACAGCGACCAGGCTGCTTACGACGCGTTGGTGCGGATGGCGCAGGGTTTCAGCCAGCGTTATCCGCTCGTCGACGGCCAGGGCAATTTTGGTTCGCGTGATGGCGACGGCGCGGCGGCGATGCGCTACACCGAAGCACGGCTGTCGTCGATCGCGCGATTGCTGCTCGACGAGATCGACGAAGGCACGGTCGACTTCCAGCCCAACTACGACGGCAGCACGATCGAGCCGCGGCAACTGCCAGCACGGTTGCCATTCGTGCTGCTCAACGGCGCGAGTGGCATCGCCGTCGGCCTGGCCACCGAAGTGCCGAGCCACAACCTGCGCGAAGTCGCCGCCGCCGCCGTCGCGCTGGTGCGCAACGAACGCCTGAGCGACGACGATTTGTTTGCGCTGCTGCCGGCACCCGACTATCCCGGCGGCGGCCAGATCATCAGCTCAAGCGCCGAGATCCGCGCGATCTACACCAGCGGCCGAGGCAGCCTGAAGGTGCGTGCCCGCTGGAAGATCGAAGACCTGGCGCGCGGGCAGTGGCAACTCGTGGTCACCGAGATGCCGCCCGGCACCAGCGCGCAGTCGGTGCTGCAAGAGATCGAGGAGCTGACAAATCCCAAGATCAAGGTCGGCAAGAAAGCCTTGAGCGCCGACCAACTGCAATTGAAAGCCAGCGTGCTGGCGGTGCTCGACGCGGTGCGTGACGAGTCCGGCAAGGACGCCGCGGTGCGCCTGGTCTTCGAGCCCAAGAGCCGCAGCATCGAGCAGGCCGAACTGGTCACCACGCTGCTCGCGCACACCGGCCTGGAGACGAGCGCGCCGATCAATCTGACGATGGTCGGCATCGACGGCCGGCCGGTGCAAAAGGGCTTGCGCCAGATCCTCGTCGAGTGGGTCGCTTTCCGGCAGGCGACGGTGCAGCGGCGCACGCAGCATCGGCTGGACAAGGTGCTCGAACGCATCCATGTGCTCGAAGGCCGGCAGTTGGTGCTGCTGAATATCGACGAGGTGATCCGCATCATCCGCAATGCCGACGAGCCCAAGCCGGCGCTGATCGAACGCTTTGGCTTGAGCGAGCGGCAGGCCGAGGACATCCTCGATATCCGCCTGCGCCAGCTGGCGCGGCTGGAGGCTATTCGGATCGAGCAAGAGCTGGGCGGCCTGCGCGAAGACCAGAAAAAGCTCGAAGAGATCCTGGCCAGCCCGGCCGCGCTGAAGCGCACCCTGATCCGTGAAATCGAGGCCGACGCCAAAGCCCATGGCGACGAGCGCCGCACGCTGGTGCAGGAAGAGCGCAAGGCGGTGGCCACGACGCGTGTTGTCGACGAGCCGGTGACGGTGATCGTGAGCATGAAAGGCTGGGTGCGCGCGCTCAAGGGCCACGAGATCGATATCGACAGTCTGCAGTTCAAACCCGGCGACGAGCTCTACGGCGTCTTCCCTTGCCGCAGCGTCGATACGCTGGTCGTGCTCGGCAGCAACGGCCGCGTCTACAGCGTCGGCACTGCGCTGCTGCCCGGCGGCCGCGGCGACGGCGCGCCAGTGACGACGCTGGTCGACTTTGAATCCGGTACCCAGCCGAGCCATTATTTCGCCGGGCCGGCGGACACGACCCTGCTGCTCGCCGGCACTGGCGGCTTCGGGTTGCTCGCTGCTGCCGGCGATCTGCACGGGCGCAACCGCGCCGGCAAGGCTTTCCTGACGCTGGAGTCCGGCGACCGCGTGCTGCCGCCGGTGGTGGTGGCCGCCGGCCAGTCGCAGGTCGCCTGCCTGGCGATGGACGGCCGGCTGCTGGTCTTTGCGCTCACCGAGCTGAAACGGCAGCCGGGTGGCGGAAAGGGGTTAACCCTGATGAGCGTCGATGCCAAGTCGCCGTTGGTAGCGGTGACCACCTTCAGCGATCGCTTGCGGCTGCTGGGTAGCGGCCGCGGCGGGAAGCCGAAAGAAGAGCTGCTGTCGCCGGCGGGGGTCGAACATCACGTTGGCAAGCGCGCGCGCAAAGGGCACAAGGCCGCGGGGCTGGTACGCGTCCTGAGGGTCCTGCCGGCTTGACCCGCCCCCCTTATTCAAGGGGTGGTAACAATTCGCAAACCTTGCCGTCCGGCATTAAAGTCAAGTCAGACCTGTTACCCAATTCACACCCCTGGAGGAAGCTTCATGCGCAAGTCAATGCTCGCCCTGGCCGCCGTATCGGCATTTGCCGTGGCACCCGCCCAGGCTTCGATCGACATCTATTCGGCAGCGCTGTTTGGCGCGAACGAATGCAATGCGGCCTTTGTTTGCGGCCTCGGCGACCCCGACGGCTGGGGCAGCGCCACAGTTCAGATCAACAACGTGACGAACGAAGTCACCTGGTCGGTGCTGGCCAACAACATTCTGATGCCCTTGTCCGGCGCGCATATCCACTTTGCTGCGGCGGGTGGCAACGGCCCGGTTCGGGTCGATTTTGGCGCGCAGCTCGCGGGCTCGGTCGTCGACGCTGATGCCGCGGCCATCACGCCGCTGAATGCAGCCACCCGGTACGTCAACCTGCACAACGCGGTCTATCCGGGCGGCGCGATCCGCGGCCAGTTGGCCTACGAGCGCACAGTGAGCCCGCCGGTGCCCGAGCCTGAGACCTACCTGATGCTGCTCGCCGGCATCGGCGCGATCGGCATGGTCATTCGCCGCCGCCAAGTCCGCTGAACGGCTGTTCTTCGGGTATCGACCCCGCCGCGGCGGGGTCGATTCGTTTCCGCCGGGCGAAACTTGAGTCGCTGCTGCGGAGAATTGGTGGGTCTTTGTCTCAGGGATAGCCGGATTGCGGGGTCCCCAACCGTGGGTAGACTGCGTCGCCATCGACGGCGACGGCCATGCCCGTATTGGGCGGGCATTGCGGCGCCGCGAGAAGGAGATTTCAGCGTGCGCCCCACCGACGTATCCGGCCCCGACTACTTTCACAAGGTCGTCGACTGTCAATGGGCCTGCCCCGCGCACACCCCCGTGCCCGAGTACATCCGGCTGATCTCCCAAGGGCGCTTCGACGACGCCTACATGGTCAACTGGGTCAGCAACGTCTTCCCCGGCATCCTCGGCCGCACCTGCGACCGCCCCTGCGAGCCGGCCTGCCGCCGCGGCCGCGTCGAAGAAGAAAACGCCGTCAAACCTGAGCCGGTGGCGATCTGCCGGCTCAAACGAGTCGCGTCGGACTTCAAGGGCGACGAAGTGCGCGCGATGATCCCGCGGCCGCTGGCCAAAAACGGCAAGCGGGTGGCCTGCATCGGCGCCGGTCCGGCGTCACTGACCGTCGCGCGCGACCTGCAATCGCAGGGTTACCAGGTGACGGTTTTTGACGCAGAGAAAAAAGCCGGCGGCTTCATGTGGACGCAGATTCCGCGCTTTCGGCTGCCCGAGTCGGTGATCGACGAAGAGGTCGGCTTCATCATGAACCTGGGCGTCGAGTTCCGCGCCGGCGAGCGCATTGACTCGATGGCCGCTTTTCTCCAACAAGGTTTTGACGCGGTTTTTGTCGGCTGCGGCGCGCCGCGCGGGCGCGACCTGGACATGCCCGGGCGACAAGAGGCCGCGGCGAATATCCACATCGGCATCGACTGGCTGGCATCGGTCTCCTTCGGTCATGTCACCAGCGTCAAGAAGCGCGTCATCGTGCTCGGTGGCGGCAATACCGCGATGGACTGCTGCCGCTCGGCGCGGCGCCTGGGCGCCGACAGCGTCAAGGTGGTCGTGCGCTCGGGCTTCGAAGAGATGAAGGCCTCGCCGTGGGAAAAAGAAGACGCGATGCACGAAGACATCCCGATCATCAACTACCACGTGCCCAAGGCCTTCATCCACGAAGCCGGCACGCTGGTCGGCATGCGCTTCGAGATTGTCGAGGCGGTCTACGACAGCAACGGCCGGCGCAAGCTGGTGGCCACCGGCCAGCCCGACGTGGTCATCGATTGCGACGAGGTGCTGATCGCCGTCGGCCAGGAAAACGCCTTCCCGTGGATCGAGCGCGACTGCGGCATCAACTTCGACGAATGGGGCTTGCCGGTGCTTGATGCCAAGACCTTCCAGGCGTCGATCAAGCATGTGTTTTTCGGCGGCGACGCGGCCTTCGGGCCGAAGAACATCATCACCGCGGTCGCCCATGGCCACGAGGCCGCGGTGTCGATCGACCGCCTGCTGCATGGCGAGCCGATCAGCCGCCGCCCGCCGCCGCACTTGAACCTGATGTCGCAGAAGATGGGCATCCACGAGTGGAGCTACGACAACGCGATCAGCGACGACCTGCGTTTCAAGGTGCCCTGGGAAAAAGCCGAGAAGGCGCTGAAGAGCATCAAGGTCGAAGTCGAACTCGGCTTCGACTTGGCCACCGCTTTCAAGGAAGCGCAGCGCTGCCTCAACTGCGACGTGCAGACGGTGTTTGCCGACAAGCTGTGCATCGAATGCGACGCCTGCGTCGACATCTGCCCGATGGACTGCATCACCTTCACCGACAACGGCGAAGAAGCCGACCTGCGCCAGCGCCTGAACGCGCCGGCGACCAACCTGACACAGGATTTGTACGTCAGCCGCGAGCTGAAAACCCAGCGCGTGATGGTCAAGGACGAAGACGTCTGCCTACACTGCGGCCTGTGCGCCGAACGCTGCCCGACGGGCGCCTGGGACATGCAGAAATTCCTGCTCATCACACCGAAGGCCGGGCCGAACTGCCGTGACAGCACGCCCTCAACGCGGCGCGTGGGGGCCCCGGCATGAAGCGCCTCGAAGCCGTCAACGACTTCGTCATCAAGTTCGCCAACGTCAACGGCTCGGGCTCGGCGTCGGCCAACGAGTTGTTTGCCAAAGCGGTGCTGCGCATGGGCGTGCCGGTGAGCCCGCGCAATATCTTCCCGAGCAATATCCAGGGCCTGCCGACCTGGTACGAAGTGCGTGTCAGCGAGCGCGGCTGGCTCGGCCGGCGTGGTGGCATCGACATGATGGTCGCAATGAACCCGCAGACCTGGAAACAGGACCTCGCCGAAATCGAAGCCGGTGGATATCTGTTCTACGACAGCACCAAGCCGCTGCCGGCGTCGGCCTTCCGCGACGACATCACCGTCATCGGCATGCCAGTCACCGCGATCTGCAACGCGACTTATGAAGATCCGCGCCAGCGCACGCTGTTCAAAAACATCATGGTGCTGGGCGCGCTGGCGGCGCTGATGGATGTTGATACCGCCGTCATCGAGAAGCTCTTCTCGGAGCAGTACAAGGGCAAGGAGCGCCTGCTTGAGTCGAACGTCAGAGCCCTGCAAACCGGCGCCGGCTTCGCCCGCGACCACCTCAACCCGCCGATTGGGTTGCGCGTTAGGCGTGCCAAGGCGGTGGGCGAGCAGATCTTCATCGACGGCAACAGCGCCGCGGCCTTGGGGCTCGTGTACGGCGGTGCCACCGTCTGCGCCTGGAATCCGATCACGCCGTCTTCGTCGCTGGCCGAGGCATTCCAGGCCTATTGCAAGAAGCTGCGCCACGACCCCGAGACCGGCCAGGCGCGCTATGCCGTCGTGCAGGCCGAAGACGAAATCGCCTCGATCGGCATCATTACCGGCGCCGGCTGGAACGGCGCGCGCGCGTTTACCGCGACGTCGGGCCCGGGGGTGTCGCTGATGACCGAGTTCATCGGCCTGGCCTACTTTGCCGAGATCCCGCTGACGATCATCGACGTGCAGCGCGGCGGGCCGTCCACCGGCATGCCGACGCGCACGCAGCAGGCCGACTTGCTGAGCTGCGCCTACGCCTCGCATGGCGACACCAAACATGTGCTCTTGCTGCCGCAGGACCCGGGCGAGTGTTTTGAGTTCAGCGCCGCCGCGCTCGACCTCGCCGACCGCCTGCAGACGCCGATCTTCGTGATGACCGACCTCGATATCGGCATGAACCAGCGCCTGTGCGCACCTTTCGAGAGGAGTGACGATCGCGCCTACGAACGCGGCAAGGTGATGAGCGCCGCAGAGCTCGAAGCCGGCCGCGACTTCGGCCGCTACAAGGATGTGGATGGCGACGGCATCCCCTGGCGCACGCTGCCCGGCACTCACCCCAGCAAGGGCGCCTACTTCACGCGCGGCACCACGCGCGACGAATACGCGCGTTACTCCGAAGCCGGCCACGACTACATGAACAATGTGCAGCGGTTGCTGAAAAAATTCGAGACCGCCGCGCTGATCGCCCCGCAGCCGGTGCTGCGCGCTGCGGCCAAGAAAACGCGCCTGGCGGTGATCTATTTCGGCAGCACGGCAGCCGCGATGGACGAAGCGCTCGAAGCGCTGGCAGCCGACGGCATCCACGTCGATGCGATGCGGCTGCGCGCTTTCCCGTTTGCACCGAGCGTGGCCGAGTTCATCGCCGCACACGACCAGTTGTTTGTCGTCGAACAAAACCGCGACGCGCAGATGCGCGCGATGTTGGTCAATGAACTCGAAGTCGACCCGGCGCGCTTGACACCGGTATTGCACTTCGATGGCACGCCGATCACTGCGCGTTTTATCAAGCAGGCGATCACCAAAAACGTTCATGCACTGGCGGTTGCACCGCGCAAGGTGAGTGCCCGATGACCTATATCGCCAAGCCGCGCCAGCACCACCCGACGCTGACCCGCAACAAGGTCGGCTACACGCGCCGCGACTACGAAGGCAAGATCTCCACGCTGTGCGCCGGCTGCGGCCACGACTCGATTTCGGCGGCCATCGTGCAGGCCTGCTGGGAGTTGGATATCGAGCCGCACCGCGTCGCCAAACTCTCGGGCATCGGCTGCAGCTCCAAGACGCCTGACTGTTTTCTCGGCGCCAGCCACGGCTTCAATACCGTGCACGGCCGCATGCCGAGTGTGCTGACCGGCGCCAACCTGGCCAACCGCGAGCTGCTGTACCTGGGCGTGTCGGGTGACGGCGATTCGGCGTCGATCGGCCTCGGCCAGTTTGCACATGCCATGCGGCGCGGCGTGCGCATGGTCTACATCGTCGAAAACAACGGCGTTTACGGCCTTACCAAGGGCCAGTTTTCGGCCACCGCCGACCGCGGCAGCCAGAGTAAGAAGGGGGCACTGAACGCCGAGTCGCCGGTCGACCTGGTCGGCATGGCGCTGCAGCTCGGTGCCACCTATGTCGGGCGCGGATTCTCAGGCGACAAGGGCCAACTCGTGCCGCTGATCAAGGGCGCGATCCGCCATGGCGGCGCGGCTTTTCTCGATGTCATCAGCCCCTGCGTGGCGTTCAACAACCACGCCGGCAGCACACGCAGCTACGACCATGTGCGCGAGCACAACGACGCGGTCAGCCGCATCGACTTCATCGATCTTGCTGCAGAGATCAGCGCCGACCCAGCGCCTGGTGAGGTCATCGAATTGCCGCAGGCCGACGGTGGCACGATGCGCCTGCGCAAGCTGCACGCCGACTACGACCCGACCGACCGCCGCTCGGCGATGAACCACTTGGCTCTGATGGCCGAGGACGGCGAGATCGGCACCGGCTTGCTGTTTGTCGACCCCCAGGCGGTCGACCTGCACGCGGCGTTGAATACTGTGGCCAAGCCGCTCAACGGGCTGACCGAAGTCGAGTTGAACCCGGGCGCTGCCGCGCTGGCAAAGATCAACGCGTCGTTGCGCTGAAGCCCGCGGCCGCAGGTTTGACGCAGGCCGGCAGCAAGCCGGCCGCGCGGATCAGCGCCACTTCAGCCGAGCCCGATTTCGGCGCTGCAGGCCGCTCATCCGCCCCGCGCCAGCCCGAGCCGCTCGACCGCGCGTTTCTCCGTCGCGTAGGCCTCGCGCATCGCGCGGCCGTAGTCGTCGGGGCCGAGATAAGCAAGATCCTGGTCGTACTTGGCCAGCTCGGCCAGGTGCGCCGGTTCGTGCATCGCGCCTCGAAACGCGTCGTGCAGGGTGCGCACGATCGCCGCCGGCATGCCCGCCGGGCCGGCGAGGCCGTAAGGCGACATCGCGACGATGCCATGGCCCAGTTCGGCCAGCGTCGGCACCTGTGGCCAGCGTCTGTTGCGCCGTTCGCCGAAGGTCACCAGCAGGCGCAGCTGCTGGCTTTCGACAAAGGGCGCAAATCCGCTGGAGTTGACGCCGACCATGACCTTCCCCGAGGCCACCGCCAACATCTGTTCCGCGGTGCCGCGGTAGGGCACATGCACATAAGCCAGGCCGCGGCGCGCGAAGAGTTCGTCGATCACGATATGCGGTGTCGTGCCGATGCCATTCGTCGAGACGGTCAGGCGCCCCGGATGTTCACGTGCCCAGGCGAAGATGTCGTCCAGGCTGCGCAGCACACTGCCCACCGGCACCAGGATGCCAAAGGTGACGCCGCTGATCTGGATGATCGGTGTGGTGTCACGGATCGGGTCCCATTGCAGCTTCTGCATCCACGGCGCGCGGAAAACCGGCTGCGGCATCTGCGCGATGGTGTGGCCGTCGGGGGCGGCCGTCTGCAAGACCGGCATCACCAGCGTGCCGCCGGCGCCGCCGCGGTTTTCGACAATGACTTTTTGCCCGAGTGCGCGCGAGGCGAGGTCACCGAGCAGGCGCAGCGACTGGTCGGTGGCGCCGCCGGCCGGCCAAGGCACCCAGATCTGGATCGGCCGTTGCGGGAAGCGGCGCAGCGGCTGTGCCGCGGTGTGGCCAGCGGCGCCCAGCAGCGAGGCCAGCGGCGCCAGCGCGAGCGTCCCGGCGAAGGCGCGGGGAATGCCCCCAGCAATGCCGCCAGCGATGCCGCCAGCGATACCGCCAACGAAGCCGCCAGCGATGCGCCGCCGGCGCAGGTTGGGCCCGGTCACTGCGGCCCGCCGCCGCGCTGGGCCAGCGCGTCAAACCCCCGCTGCGGGTCGCAACCCCAGGTGGCGCGAGCAAAAGACGGCAACAGCGGGGTCAGACCAACCCATGCGGACGGATGCGGGTCCTTGCCGGACCCTGCAGCGCGCTTCCACTGCCCGGCAAGGGTGACGGGCTTGAGCCCGGCGGCGTGGTTGCTCACCGCGGTGCCCGGCGTCTCAGGACCACCGCAGCCGGCGATAGACCTTGTTGCGGCTGATGCCCAGCTGTTTGGATGCCGCCGAGATGTTGCCGCCGGCAGCGGCAACGGCGCGGCGGATGGCGTCGAGTTCGAGGCTGTGCAAGGGCCCGTCGACGGCGCCGGCAGCCGGGCCGGCGCTGGCCGCTGCCAGGGCCGCAGCGGCTGCGACTGCGACTGCGACTGCGGCGTGCTCCTGGACTTCATCGAGCAGGTCGTCGCTGAGATGGTTGCGTGTGATCGTGCGTTCGCCGCCGGCCATCACGCAGGCGGTGCGCAAGACGTTGACGAGCTGGCGCACGTTGCCCGGCCAGGCGTAACCCAGCAGCAAGGCTTCGACATCGGCGGCGAGCACGCGGCGCACACCACCGCCTTCGCGCTCGAGGATCTTGCGCGTCAGGCTGAGCAGGTCGCTGCGCTCGCGCAGCGGCGGCAGCTTCAC
>JANPDN010000043.1:0-2439 GCA_031431555.1 Rubrivivax sp. | reverse complement strand
CTCCAGGGCCTGGCCTGGTTGCAGTACCTGCGCGAGCACCACCTGGCCGGCATCCTGGCCGACGATATGGGCCTGGGCAAAACGGCGCAGGTGCTGGCGCATCTGCTCGTCGAAAAAGCCGCCGGCCGGCTCGACCGCCCGGCGCTGGTGGTGCTGCCGACTTCGCTCATCGCCAACTGGCAAAACGAAGCCACCAGCCACGCGCCTTCTCTGCGGGTGCTGACGCTGCAAGGCGCTTCGCGCGCCCGCGACTTTGCGCGCATCGCCGAACACGATGTCGTCTTCACGACCTACCCGCTGCTCTGGCGCGATATCGACGCGCTGCGTGCGCAGCCCTGGCATTTGTTGATCCTGGACGAAGCGCAGATGGTCAAAAACGCCGGCAGCCGCGCCGCGGGTGCGCTGCGCAGGCTGAATGCGCGGCACCGGCTGTGTGTCACCGGCACGCCGCTGGAAAACCACCTCGGCGAACTGTGGGCGCACTTCGATTTGCTGATGCCCGGCTTCCTGGGCGATGTGCGCAGCTTCACGCGGGTCTGGCGCAAGCCGATCGAGGTCAACGGCGAGACGCTGCGCGCGCAACTTCTGGCCCAACGCGTGCGGCCTTTCATCCTGCGCCGGCGCAAGCAGGATGTGGCCAAGGAGCTGCCGCCGAAAACCGAAGTCATCCGCCGCGTGCAGTTGCAAGGAGAACAACGCGCGCTGTACGAAAGTGTGCGTGTCGCCGCCGACGAGCAGGTGCGCCGCGTGCTCACGCGCAAGAGTTTTGCTGGCGCGCAGATTGCGATCCTCGATGCGTTGCTCAAGCTGCGCCAGGTCTGCTGCGACCCGCATCTGGTCAAGGGCACCAAGACGTCGCCGACGATGGAGCGCGCGAAGATGACGCTGCTGCTGGAGATGCTGCCCGAGCTGGTTGACGAAGGCCGGCGCGTGCTGGTCTTTTCGCAGTTCACCGAAATGCTTGCGCTGGTGCAGGCCGAGCTGACCGCGATCGCGCTGCCCTACCTCGTGCTCACCGGCGAGACGGTGGTCAAAGAGCGCGGCGAAATCGTGCGCCGCTTCCAGGCCAAGGACACCGCTGCGGTGCTGCTGCTGAGCCTCAAAGCCGGCGGCGTCGGCCTGAACCTGACGGCCGCCGATACCGTGATCCACCTCGACCCCTGGTGGAACCCGGCAGTCGAAGCGCAGGCCACCGACCGCGCCCACCGCATCGGCCAGGACCAGCCGGTGTTTGTCTACAAGCTGGTCGTCGAAGGCAGCATCGAAGAACGCATGCTCGCCTTGCAAGCGCGCAAATCGGCGCTCGCCGAAGGCGTGCTTGGCAGCGACGGCGCCGGCACGACAAAATTCAGCAGCGCCGATCTCGATGGTCTGTTGGCTCCGCTGGAGTGAGACGTTGGAGGATCGCCAGTGCCCGCATTTGATCAACTCACGATATCGACGCCCAGGCTGCTGCTGCGGCCATTGCAGCCGGCCGATGCGCCGGCGCTGCTGCAGATCTTTTCCGACCCCAGGGTGATGCGCTACTGGAGCACGCCACCTTGGGATTCAGTCGAGCAAGCGCACAAGATGATCAACACCGATTTGCACGCGATGGCCGCCGGCGAGCATCTGCGCTTCGGTCTGCAGCGCCTCGACGACAACACGCTCATCGGCATGTGCACGCTGTTTGCGTTTTTTCAGCAGAGCCGCCGCGCCGAGGTCGGTTATGCGCTGGCCTCGGCCGCCTGGGGCCGGGCGTACATGGACGAGGCCTTGCGCGCGCTGCTGCGGCACGGCTTTGAGGCGCTCGGCCTGAACCGCGTCGAAGCCGATATCGACCCGCGCAACGAGGCTTCGGCAAGAAGCCTGGAGCGGTTGGGCTTCATAAAAGAGGGTCTGCTTCGCGAGCGCTGGATCGTCGGCGACGAGATCTCGGACACTGCGCTGTACGGGCTCATTCAGCGCGACTGGAGGCTGCGCCAATGAGCCGGGCCAAAGACAACGCGCGCGGCGGTGCTGATGTTGGCGGCCTCGTCTATTCGACAGAAGGCGGCCGCATGTGCCCGGCCTGCCGCGCGCCGCTGCTGGCCTGCCGCTGCGCTGACATCGCCCGCGCCGCAGCACCGCAGGGTGACGGCGTGGTGCGTGTCAGCCGCGAGTCCAAAGGCCGCGGCGGCAAGGTCGTGACGCTGGTGCGCGGGCTGGCGCTTGACGCCGCGGCGCTGGCCGGCTTGGGCAAGCGCTTGCGCGCGGCCTGCGGTGCCGGTGGCACCGCCAAGGACGGTGTGCTCGAAGTGCAAGGCGACCATGCCGATCGGGTGGTGGTCTGGCTCAAGGCGCAGGGGTTTGTGTCGGTCAAACGCGCGGGTGGGTGAGGCCCGGTGGCGACCGATCTGCCACGATCACACGCGTCCGCCGACTTGCTGCAGGCCGATGGCGCCAGACGGGCCGCCGCTG
>JANPDN010000042.1:0-12463 GCA_031431555.1 Rubrivivax sp. | reverse complement strand
GGCTACCGCACTCACGGTGGCGCTGCTGGCCTATGCCATCGACGCCTGGCTGCTGCGCCGCATCGTCGGCCAACCTCAGTTTGCGGGCGTGATGTTGACGATCGCGCTGGCCTTCATGTTGCGCGGCGCGGTGAGCATGGGTTTTGGCTCGGAGTCGCGCAGTTTCGTGACGCCCTGGACCGGCCGCACGAGCAACTTCGGCGGTGTGGTCGTGGCCGACCTGAACCTGCTGATCCTGGTCGTCGTGCTCGTCGTCACGCTGTTGCTGCTGGTCTTTTTGCGTTTTACGCGGCTCGGCGTGGCGATGCAGGCGGCGTCGCAGAACCAGCTCGCCGCCTTTCTCAACGGCGTGCCGGTCAAGCGCGTGAACTCGGCTGTCTGGGCGCTGGCGGGGGCGCTGGCGGCATTGGCGGGTGTCTTGTTGGCGCCGATCACGCTGGTCGACACCAGCCTGTGGTTCGTGATGCTCAAGGCCCTGGCAGCGCTGGTGCTCGGCGGCTTCGGCAGCATCGCCGGGGCGATCGTCGGCGGCCTGCTGATCGGGCTGGTCGAGCAGTTCACCGGCGTCTACGGGCCTGACGGCAGCAAGGATGTGGTCGCCTATGTCGTCTTGATCGTCGTGCTCGTGCTGCGCCCGCGTGGCCTGCTCGGCGAAGCGCATGGCAAGCGTGTCTAGCGCCACCAATCCAGACGCCTGAACAACGCCCAGCCAGACGCCCGACCAGACGCCCACGCCGCCACCCCACGATGCGCTACGACTACCACACCCACTACGGCGACCGTGCCGCACTTCTGCGCCATGCCGGCGAGCGCTGGGCCTACGGCCTGCTGCTCTTCGCGTTGCTGGCGGCGCCGTTTGTGGTGTCGAAGTTTTTTGTCGGCGAGATGAGCTATCTGTTCATCCTGTGCATCGCCAGCCTCGGGCTGATGCTGCTCACCGGCTACAGCGGGCAGGTCTCGCTCGGCCATTCGGCGTTCATGGCGGTGGGTGCCTACGCGCAGGCCTGGTGCCTGGGGCAGGGCGTGCCACTGCTCTTGTCGTTGCCGGCAGCGGCGCTGTTCGCGGGTGCGGTCGGGCTGCTCGTCGGGCTGCCGGCGATCCGCGTCTCGGGCCTGTATCTGGCGATGGTGACGCTGGCGTTTTCGGTCTTGATCGAATACGCGGCCGGGCATTGGACCAGCGTCACCGGCGGCTTCACCGGCAGGGCGGTTGACGACCCGACGCTGTTCGGCCTGTCGCTCGGTGGCCCGCTGGCCTTTTACTTTCTCTGCCTGGTCATGCTGCTGGGGGTGCTCGGCCTGATGCTCAACCTGACCCGCTCTTCGCTCGGCCGCGCGCTGGTCGGCGTGCGCGACTCCGAAGCGGCGTCGTACTCGCTCGGCTTGGCCGTGGCGCAGATCAAGGTCGCGACGTTTGCGGCATCGGCCAGCATCACCGGGCTGGCCGGCGCGCTGCTCGCGCATCACCTGAAATACCTGACGCCCGACGCCTTCACTTTGCTGCTGTCGATGGAGCTGGTGCTGATGGTCGTCATCGGCGGCCTGGGCAGCCTGCGCGGGGCGATCCTGGGTGCGCTGTTGATCGGCCTGCTGCCGACCGCGATCTCGCGCCTGAAGCCGCTACTGCCCGACGTGATGGCGCGCCAGTTCGGCCTCGAGACCTTTGTCTTCGGCCTCGTGCTGGCGCTGTTCGTGCTCTTCGAGCCAGCCGGGCTGAATGGTCGCTGGCTCAAGCTGCGCGCGCTCGCGGAAAACTTTCCGCTCTATCGGCGGGACACCTTCCGGCGCGGCAAGCGGTATATGAAATCGGAGCGCCACCGGTGAGCGCTGCGCCGGGTCGCCCCAAGCAAGCGAACGTCCCCCCGGGGGACCGCCCGGCGTACCCGCCGAGCGAGGGGCTCCATTGAGCGCCGAGCCCTGGTTCGAAGCGCGCGGCCTGAGCCTGGCCTTTGGTGGCGTGCGTGCGATCGAGGATTTCAGTTTCAGCGTGCAGCCCGGCGAGGTGCTGGCCTTGATCGGACCCAACGGCGCCGGCAAGACATCGGTGCTCAATGTCGTGACCCGGGTCTTCGATGCGAGCGCCGGCGAGGTGCACTTTGAAGGCCAGCCGATCGGCCGCCTGCCGCGCGAGCGCATTGCGGCGATGGGCATCGCGCGCACGTTCCAGAATATCGAGCTCTTCGAAGGCGCCAGCGTGCTCGACAACCTGCTGCTGGGCCGTCATCGTTTTGGCCATGGCGCCTGGTGGCAGCAACTGCTGCATACCGGCGCCGCGCAACGCGCAGAAGAAGAGTCGCATGAGGCCGTGGAAGCGGTGATCGAGTTTCTTGATCTGTCGCCGCACCGGTTGAGCGCCGTCGCCGGCCTGCCCTATGGGGTGCGCAAGGTGGTTGAACTCGGCCGCGCGCTGGCCACCGGTCCACGCCTGCTCTTCCTCGATGAACCGGCATCCGGCCTGAACCCCGAAGAGTCGCGCGAGCTGGCGTTCTGGATCGACGATATCCGCAGCGAGCTCGGCATCACGGTGGTCATGGTCGAACATGACATGACACTCGTCAGCGCGGTGGCCGACCGCGTGATCTGCATGGCCCAGGGCCGGCTGCTGGCGCAAGGCACCGCGGCCGAAGTCCAGAATCACCCGCTGGTCGCCGCGGCCTATCTCGGCGGGGCGGTGGCATGACGGACATGACCGCCACCGCCACCCCCACCGCCACCACCAACGAGCGGCCGCTGCTCGAGGTGCAGAACCTTGAGACCTGGTACGGCCCGGTGCTGGCGATCCAGGGTATCAACCTGCAGGTGCGGCGCGGTGCGGTGGTGGCGGTGCTGGGGGCCAATGGCGCGGGCAAGACGACACTGTTGAACACGCTGGCCGGTGTCATCGACCCGTTCAAGGGCGGGGTCTGGTTCGACGGCCAGCCGGTGCACGGGCTGGATGCCGACGAGGTCTGCCGCCGCGGCCTGGTGCTGGTGCCCGAAGGTCGCCAGGTCTACCCCTTCCTGAGCGTGCGCGACAACCTGTTGATGGGCGCTTATGCGCGGCGCGACAGCGACGCGGTGCGTGCCGATCTGGCGCGGGTGCTGGCCTGGTTTGCGCGCCTGCAAGAGCGCCAGACGCAGCACGCCGGGCTGCTGTCGGGCGGTGAGCAGCAGATGCTCGCGATCGGCCGCGCGCTGTTGTCGGCGCCCAAGTTGCTGATGCTCGACGAGCCTTCGCTGGGGCTGTCGCCGTTGCTCACGCACGAGATCTTCAAGATCATCGACCGCATCGCGCAGGACACCGGCACCGCGGTGCTGGTCGTCGAGCAGAACGCCGCGGTCGCGCTGGCCCATGCGCAGGACGGTTATGTGCTCGAACTCGGCCGCGTCGTTGCTGCCGACCGCTGCGAAGCGCTGTTGAAAAAAGCCGATGTGCGCGAGTCCTACCTCGGCCTGGGCCGGGCCGCGGGCCTGAGCGGCACGGCAAGATGGCGGCGGCGCAAGACATGGCGCTGAATAGGCTCAATGCGCCACCGGGCGCGGCCGTGACGGCGCTGGCAACGCTGCTGGTGGCGCACCCGACACCGCAGCGGCTGTTCCGTGCGCGCTGCGCAGAATGGGGCGCGTTGCCGGCACTACGGTGTAAACGCCGCGGCCTGTGGCAGGGCTTCAGCTGGGCGGCGTACTACGAGCAGGTGCGCGCCATTGGCCTCGCGCTGATCGAGCTGGGTTGCCGCCGCGGCGAGGTGATCTCGGTGCTCGCCGAGAACCGGCCCGAATGGCTCTTTGCCGACCTCGGCGCGATCTGTGCCGGCTTCATCGGCAACGGCATCTATCCCACCGCGTCGGCCGAGCAGGTGCTGCATGTGCTGGTCGACTCCGGCAGCGTCTTGCTTTTTGTCGAAAACCAGGAACAGCTCGACAAGGTGCTGGCGGTGCGCGACCGCTGCCCGGCGCTGCGCCAGATCATCGTTTTCGACCGCGAGGGCCTGCGCGGGCTCACCGATTTGCAAGTCGGTTATTTCGACACCCTGCTGCAGCGCGGCTTGGCACTCGCTGCCGGCCCCGATGGACCGCAAAACGCAGCGGCGTTTGACGCCTCGATCGACGCCGCGCAACCCGGCGACACCAGCTTTTTGGTCTACACCTCGGGCACCACTGGCGAGCCCAAGGGCGCGATGATCAGCGGCGCCAATGTCGTCGCGCAGATCGCGCAGGCACCGGCTTACCTCAACGCCGCGGCTGGCGACCGCACCTTGTCGTTCCTGCCGCTGTGCCATATCGCCGAGCGCATGGCGACGGTCTACAACCCGCTGAGTGTCGGCCTCGTCGTGCACTTTCCTGAAAACAGCGGCACCGTCTTCAACGACCTGCGCGAAGTGCAGCCGCAGGTGCTCTTCGCGCCGCCGCGCTTCTGGGAAAAACTGCATTCGCAGGTGACGCTTTTCATGCGCGATGCGATTGCCCCGGCGCGCTGGGTTTATGCCCGCGCGCTGGCTGATGCCGAGCTGCGCCACCGCGCGGCGCTGCAGGGCAACGGCGCGCTAGCCGCCACCACCGCCACCACCGCCCCGATCGCGCCGAGCGCCGTCGAGCGGCTGCTGGCGACGCTGGCCTTTCACCACGTGCGCCGCTTCCTCGGCCTGGCCGAAGTCAAGACCGCACTCACTGGCGCCGCGCCGGTGCCGCCGGACCTGGTGCGCTGGATGCTGGCGCTGGGCATCGAGTTGCGGGAGGCGTTTGGCATGACCGAGACCTGCGGCTTTGTCAGTGCGACGCGGCCGGGCGCGGTGCGCCTGGGTTGGGCCGGTGTGCCCGGCCCGGGGATCGAACTGCGGCTCGGTGTTGACAACGAACTGCTGGTGCGCGGCCCGAATGTCTTTGCCGGCTACTGGGGCCAGCCGCAAAAAACCAGCGAGGCGATCGACGCTGAAGGCTGGCTGCACACCGGCGATTGCGCAGAGTTGTCGCGCCAAGGCGAACTGGCGATCCGCGATCGGCTCAAGGACATCCTGATCACGTCTGGCGGCAAGAACATCACGCCGAGCCTGATCGAAAACCTGCTCAAGTTCAGCCCCTTCATCACCGACGCGGTGGCGGTCGGCGAGGGCCGGCGCTACATCACCGCGCTGGTCATGATCGACCCCGAACAGGTCGCGCGTTTTGCGCAGGACAGGCAAGTGCCGTACACCGACTTCGCCAGCCTGGCCCGCGCCCCTGCGGTGGTGGCGCTGATCGCCGAGCAGATCGAACTGGCCAACCAGCGACTGGCGCGGGTCGAACAGGTGAAGGACTTTCGCATCATCGACCAGCTGCTCACGGCCGAAGACGAAGAGCTCACGCCGACGATGAAACTCAAGCGCAGGCTGGTGCTGCGCAAGTACGGCACGTTGATCAACAGCATGTACCCGGATTGAAGACCGGCGCGCCAGCGGTCACGATGGCCCCAACCCTGACGACAAAGGAGATCCACATGAATCACATTCAACGAGTGCTGGCCGCGAGCCTGCTCGGCCTGGCCGCTGCCGCCCAGGCCGGTGGCGTGAGCGATACCGAGATCGTGCTCGGCAGCCACCTCGACCTGTCCGGCCCCGCCGCGGCCGGCATGCCGATGCTGCGCAACGCGATGCAGTTGCGCATCGACGAAGCCAATGCCGGCGGCGGCGTGCATGGCCGCAAGCTGCGCCTGGTGGTCGAGGACAACGGCAGCCAGCCGCAGATGGCGGTGCGCGCGGTGCAAAAACTGATCCGCACCGACGATGTTTTTGCGCTCATCAACAGCTTCGGCTCGGGCCCGAATGCGGCCACGGTCAAGGCCGCCACCGATGCCGGCGTTGTCGTCTTTGCGCCCTGGGCGGCGAGCGCGATCATCCAGAAGGTCTCAGGCAACAGCCCGTTGCTGTTCACCACGGTGCAGAACTACGACGGCACCACAGCGACCGGCCTGTCGTGGGCGATCAAGGCTTGGGGGCCCAAGAAGATCGGCGTGATCTACCAGGAAGGCCCCTTCGGTGACCTCGTGCGCTCGGGCGTCAGCAGCGCTTTGAAGGCGGCCAACTTGACCGTCGCCGCGGAGGCCGCGTACAAGGTCGGCGATATCGATTTTTCTTCTCAGGTGGCACGCATGAAGGCCGCCGATGTCGACCTCATCGTGGCGGCCACCGTGGTCCGCGAAACCATCGGCGTGATGAGCGAAGTCAAAAAACTCGGCTGGAGCAACGTCAAGGTGCTGTCGGCGTTGCCCGGCCGCAGCAGCATCGTCGCGCGGCTGGGCAAGGACGCCGTCGAAGGGCTCTACGGCATCGGCGGCTGGCAGATGCATGACGCCAGCAGCAAGAATGCAGAAGCGCAGAAGTTCCTGGCCGCGTACAAAACCAAGTTCAGCGCCGATGCCGACGAAAACGCGGCCAACGCTTATTCGTACACCGACTGGTTCATCGCGGTCTTGCAGGCCGCCGGACGCAACCTCACGGCCGACAGTTTTGCCAAGGCCGCACCGGCGGTCGGCCACCAGGATTTCACGACCTATTCACGCCAGGGTTTTGCCGCCAACCATGTCAGCCCGGAATTTGCCGGCATCGACCAGGTGCGTGGCGGCCGCTGGGAACCGGTGGCGCCGGCGATGAGCGCGATGGTCAAGTGAGGCGGCCGGCCGGCGCTGATGGCTGCCTTGAGTCTTCGTGCCGACCGCCCGGCCGGCGCCCTCAGGCTGCGGCCTTCTGCGGCGCCGATGCAGTCACCGAAGCAGGTGCCGATGCCGCAGCGATGCGGTCCAGCGCGGCTTCGAGATGCGCCACCGTGCGGTCGACATGGTGCAGTTTTTCGAGGCCAAACAGGCCCAGGCGGAAGGTCTTGAAGTCGGTCGGCTCGTCGCATTGCAAGGGCACCCCGGCCGCACTTTGCAGGCCTTCGCCGAGGAACGATTTGCCGCTGTGCAGGCCGGCGTCGTCGGTGTAGCTGACAACAACCCCCGGCGCCTGGAAGCCTTCAGCGGCGACGCTGCGAAAACCGCGTCGCACCAGGGCTGCGCGCACCTTGCGGCCGAGCGCCCACTGCTCGTCACGCAGGCGCTCGAAGCCGTAGGCCTGCGACTCGAGCATGACGTCGCGGGTGCGCGTCAATGCATCGGTGGGCATCGTGGTGTGGTACGCGTGGCCGCCGTTTTCGTAGGCTTGCATGATCTGCAGCCACTTCTTCAGGTCGCAGGCAAAGCTCGTGCTGGTGGTCGTCTCGATGGCTTTGAGCGCACGCTCGCTGAGCATCACGAAGGCGCAGCAGGGCGAGCCGCTCCAGCCTTTTTGCGGCGCGCTGATGAGCACATCGACGCCGGTGGTTTGCATGTCGACCCAGGCCGCACCTGACGCGATGCAGTCCAGCACCAGCAGGCCACCCGCAGCGTGGGTGGCATCGGCGACGGCACGCAGGTAATCGTCGGGCAGGATCATGCCGGCAGCGGTTTCGACATGCGCGGCGAAGACCATATCCGGCCGCTGCGCGGCGATCGTGGCCACGACTTCGTCGATCGGTGCCGGCGCAAAGGCCGCCTGCCGGCCGGCTGAAACCGGGCGCGCCTTGAGCACGGTCTGCGTCGCCGGGATGCCGCCCATCTCGAAGATCTGCGTCCAGCGGTAGCTGAACCAGCCGTTGCGGATGACGAGCGTTTTGGCGCCGGTCGCGAACTGGCGTGCCACCGCCTCCATGCCGTAACTGCCGCTGCCTGGCACGACCACCGCCGCAGGCGCGCCATAAACCTGCTTGAGCACGCCGCCGATATCGGTCATCACACGCTGGAACTTTTTCGACATGTGGTTCAGCGCACGATCGGTGTAGACCACCGAAAATTCGAGCAGGCCATCAGGGTCGATATCGGGCAGCAAGCCGGGCATGGGATGTCTCCTTGCACAAGGGGCAGCCAGCTTAGCACCGGGCTGTGACGGGTGCTTGCCCTGCGCATGCACGGCCGCCGCGCTGGTCTATGCTCGATGACAAAATGAACAAAGCTTTTACCCGCGAGGCCGACGCACCTGAAGACGATGACGACGATCCGTCGCTGCCGGCGCTGCCTGCCGGCGCGCGCAACTACATCACCCCGGCGGGCTACCGGCGCCTGCGCGAGGAGTTGATGAACCTGCTCGATGCCGAGCGGCCGAAGGTCGTCGAAGCCGTTTCATGGGCCGCAAAAAACGGCGACCGCTCGGAAAACGGCGACTACATCTACGGCAAGAAACGCCTGCGCGAAATCGACCGCCGGATACGTTTTTTGAGCAAGCGCCTGGATATCGCCGAAGTTGCCGAGCCCGCGTTGCACCACGGCAGCGGGCAGGTATTTTTTGGCGCCAGCGTGACCTATGCCGACAGCCGCGGCGCCGAGCGCACGGTCAGGATCCTCGGTGTCGACGAGGCCGACAGCCTGGCCGGCGAAGTCAGCTGGGTCTCACCGGTAGCCCGCGCATTGCTGAAGGCGCATGTCGGCGACGAGGTCAAACTGGTCACGCCGACGGGGGTGGAGATGATCGAGGTGTTGGCGGTGATCTATCCGGCGCCCGTGGCGGCACCTGCGCCGAGCCCCGCTGGCAGCAAGCGTTAGGGCTTGATGCGCCAGACCCGCGTCGTTGCCGATGCGCGGCGCAGCGCGCGCATGACCTCGGCCAGATGGACGCGGTCGTGCACGCTGACCAGCAGGCGAAACTCGGCACTGTCGCTGGCCTTTTCTTCGCCCATGTCGATATGCGTGATATCGGCTTCGGCATTGCTGATCGCCGAGGCGATCTGCGCCAGCACACCCTTGCCATTGGTCACCTGCACGGCGACGCCGGTTTCGAAAGAACGCGACACGTCTTCGGCCCATTCGACATGCATCCAGCGTTCGCTGTCGCGTTCGAAGAGGCGCTTGCCGGTGTTGCATTCGGCGGTGTGCACAAGCAGGCCTTCGCCGCGACCGAGGTAGCCGACGATCGCATCGCCCGGGATCGGGCGGCAGCAGGGCGCGAGGCGGATCGTCGACCCCTGCGTGCCGTCGATAAAAACGACGCCCTGGCGTGACGGTGAATCGTCAGCGGCGTAATGGCCCATCGTCAGCGCCACCGCATCGGGGCGCACGCCGCGCTCAGCCAGCAATTGCGCCAGCCGCTTGGCCACGATGATGGCGATCTTGCGGCCGAGGCCGATATCGACCAGCAGTTCACCACGCCCCCGGTTGCCGCCCCAGCGTGCGAGCTGTTGCCACAGGGTCGCGGCGGCCTCGTCATTGGCATCGTCCGAGGGCATCACCAGGCCTTCGGCACGCAACGCCTGGGCGAGCATCTTTTCCCCCATGTCGCGCGACTCATCCTGCTCCATCGTCTTCAGGTAGTGGCGGATCTTCGACCGCGCGCGGCCGGTCTGCACCGTATTCAACCAGGCCGGGTTGGGCTTGGCGCCGGGTGCGGTGATGACCTCGACGACATCGCCGCTGCGCAACTCGGTGCGCAGCGGCACCGGCTCACCGTTGACCTTGGCCGCCACGCAGTGGTCGCCGACGTCGGAGTGGATCGTGTACGCAAAGTCCACCGGCGTGGCGCCCCGCGGCAGCGCCAGGATCTTGCTGCGCGGGGTGAAGACATAAACCGCGTCGGGGAACAGGTCGATCTTGACGTGCTCGAGAAACTCCGCCGCGTCGCGGGTGTCGTCCTGGATCTCGACCAGCGATTGCAGCCACAGCGCACCCAGGCGCTGGGCATCGGCGCTGGCATTGCCCCCCTTGCTGTCGACCTTGTACATCCAGTGTGCAGCGATGCCTTTTTCAGCCACCGCGTGCATCTGCTGGTTGCGCATCTGGAACTCCACCGCGGTGCCCAGGGGGCTGACCAAGGTGGTGTGCAGGCTCTGGTAGCCGTTGGTCTTGGGGATCGCGATGTAGTCCTTGAAGCGCCCGGGCACCGGCTTGTAGAGCTGGTGCAGAATGCCCAGCGCGAGGTAGCAGTCGTTGAGTGTCGGCACCACGACGCGAAAACCGAAGAGGTCGCTGACCTGGGCGAAGCCGGCGTGTTTTTCGCGCATCTTCTTGTAGATCGAATGCACCGTCTTTTCGCGGCCCGAGAGCTCGATCTTGATCTTGGCGTCGGAGAAAGCTTTTTCGACATCACGACGCACCCGCTCGACGATATCGCGGCGCGTGCCGCGGGCACGCTCGAGCGCCTTGGTCAAGGTCGCGTGGCGCCACGGGCGCAGGAACTGGAACGACAGCTCCTGCAGTTCGCGGTAGGTCTGGTTGAGGCCCAGGCGGTGTGCGATCGGCGCGTAGATGTCCAGCGTTTCGGCGGCGATGCGCTGGCGCTTGTTGGCCGGCATCGCGTCCATCGTGCGCATGTTGTGCAGGCGGTCGGCGAGCTTGATCAGGATCACGCGCACATCGCGCGACATCGCCAGCAGCATCTTGCGGAACGATTCCGCCTGGCTTTCTTCGCGGGTGTTGAACTGCAGCTTGTCGAGCTTGGTCAGGCCGTCCACCAGGTCCGCGGTGGGGGCGCCAAACCGCTCGATCAGCTCCGGCTTGGTGATTCCGCAGTCCTCCATCGCGTCGTGCATCAGCGCGGCCATGATGGCCTGCACATCGAGCTTCCACTCGGCACACAGGCCGGCCACCGCAATCGGGTGCGTGATGTAGGGCTCGCCGCCGGCGCGGAACTGGCCGAGGTGGGCCTCGTCGGCAAACTTGTAGGCCTCGCGGACCTTTTTCAGGTCGGCCTTGGGCAGATACGCCAGGCGCTCGGTGAGCGCAGCAAACGATGTCGGCGCCGGGCTGTTGGCCGGCTCACTCGCGCGCTGCAACGCCAGCCGCGCCGAGGCGGGCAGCAATTCAGCAGCAAAAGAGCGGATACCCATGCCCGGAATCTACCCGCTTCGAAAACCCCCGCCCTGAAATGACAAAGGGCGCCAATCGGCGCCCTTGAATTCAAGCCGGGAAATGCCGGCTCAGATCGGCACTTTGCGCAGCATCTCGATGCCGATTTCACCAGCGGCGATTTCGCGCAGCGCGGTCACGCCGGGTTTGTTCTTGGTCTCGACCTTGGGCGCGTGGCCCTGGCTGAGCATGCGCGCGCGGTAGGTTGCGGCGAGCACCAACTGAAAGCGGTTGGGGATCTTGACGAGGCAGTCTTCAACGGTGATACGGGCCATGGGGCATCCAGGTTTTGTGGGGGTGGCGCTCGGAGGATTCAGATCAGCCCGAGAGCGGCAAAAACCTGCTCGCGACTGCGTTGCTGGGACGCGTAGCGCAGGCGCTGAGAGTGCACGATCGTCTTCAGATCGAAGAGCGCCGTTTCGAACAAAGCGTTGATTATAACGAAGTCGAAGTTGACCGCCTGGGCGACCTCGACCCGCGCATTGGCCATCCGGGTTTCGATCACCTCGGGCCGGTCTTCGCCGCGCCGTTGCAGGCGCTGGCGCAGTTCTTCCCAGCTCGGCGGCAGGATGAAGATCAACACCGCGTGTTTGAAGATTTGCTTGATCTGCAACGCGCCTTGCCAGTCGATTTCGAGCACCACGTCATCGCCGCCGGCCAGGCGGGCTTCGATCGCCACGCGTGAGGTGCCGTACAGATGCCCGTGCACCTGCGCTGACTCGAAAAATTCACCCCGGCTGACCATCGCGCGGAACGCCGGCTCGTCGACAAACCAGTATTCGCGCCCATCACGTTCCTGCCCACGCGGCGCACGGGTGGTGTGCGAGATCGACACCACCAGATGCGAGTCGAGCTCGAGCAGGGACTTGACCAAGCTCGACTTGCCGGCCCCGCTGGGCGCGGCGACACAAAAGAGGTTGCCGGGGGTGCTCATGCCTGAGGGACTCCTGTTCGCGATGCCTATGCGCGACGCCTATTCGATATTCTGGACTTGAAGCTGGGGATCAGCTCCAGGCTGTTGACTCGTATGAATTTCTGACCTCAGGGTGGTAGCCGAACCCCACGATTTACCCCACAAGAAACCTGCGCTGCAGTGAGACCTGTTGGGCCGAATGTGAAGCGAACCGGCCAGCGAAGCTAGACGCTGGCAGTCTATCAGTCGGGTACTTTTCGAAATCTCGACGAACCTCCGTTTTAGTAGACGTCTAAGGATGTCGTCAGGGGCTGGGTCCAGTAGATGGCGTGGCGAGCAGTCCGGCCCGGCGGGTAGTTGCGGCCGGCACATCGCGCACAGCTGCGCCGAATACCGGTGCCACCGGGCCGCCGCCGACCATCCTCTCTTCGAACGAGCATGCCGCGCCGCCCGGGAGAGTCGAACCACATAGTGTCTTCGGCTATGGCATACGGAAGCCGCAGGTGAGGCCTACCCGAGCCAGGGCCACGAGATGCTGTTCGATGCCGTAGCGCAGCGGCGCCATCAATACCCGCGGCGCGGTGCGCCAGCTCAAGGCGTAGCTCTCGGCGCTGGGGTTGGTCATTGCCAGCGAGACGGTCGGGTGGTCCTGCAGGTTCTGGCCGACACCCGGCAGTTCATGCAGTACA
>JANPDN010000041.1:0-2207 GCA_031431555.1 Rubrivivax sp. | reverse complement strand
CTGCATATGCTCGACGCCACTCTCGCGGCCAAAGCCGCTCATCTTGTAGCCGCCGAAGGGGATCGCCGGGTCCATCACCTGGTAGCAGTTGGCCCACACGGTGCCGGTGCGCAAGCCCTTGGCCACCTTGTGGATGGTGTTGACGTTCTGGCTCCAGACGCCGCTGCCCAGGCCATAAGCTGAATCGTTAGCGCGCACGATCACTTCGTCCAGCGTGTCGAAGGGCAGGGTGCTGATCACCGGGCCGAAAATCTCTTCGCGCGCAATTTGCATGTCGTCCTGCACATCGGCAAAGACGGCGGGTGCGACGTAGTAGCCGCCGCCTAAACCTAAACCTAATGCGCCGCCGGTCAGGCGTTCGCCGCCGGCCAGCGCACGCGCGCCTTGCTCGCGGCCGAGTTGCAGGTAGCCGGTGACACGCTCGAGCTGCTCGGCGCTGACCAGCGGGCCGAGTTGGGTGGCGGGGTCGAGCGGGTCGCCCACCTTCAGCGTCTTGGCGTACGCCGCCACGCGCTGCACAAATTCTTCGTATACCGGGCGCTGCACAAAAAGCCGCGTGCCGGCGCTGCAGATCTGGCCCGAGTTCTGGAAGACAGCCATCGCGGCGCCGGGCACCGCGGCGTCGAGGTCGGCATCGGCAAAAACGATATCGGGGCTCTTGCCGCCCAGCTCCATCGACAGGCGTTTCATGTTGCCGGCGGCGGCACGCATGATCTTCTGGCCGACTTCGGTGCTGCCGGTGAAAGCGATCTTGTCGATGCCGGGGTGCTGGGCAATAGCCGCACCGGCGTCACCAAAGCCGGCGACCACGTTGACCACGCCGGCGGGGATGCCGGCCTGCATGCACAGCTCGGCCAACCACAATGGCGACAGCGGTGCTTGCTCGGCGGGTTTGAGCACGACGGTGCAACCCGAGGCGAGGACCGGGCACAACTTCCAGATGGCCAGGCCGATCGGCCCGTTCCAGGGGTTGATCGCGCCGACCACACCCACCGGTTCGCGCAGCGTGTAGCAGAAGTGATCACCAGGTGCAGAGTTGGGGATCGTGTCGCCCTGGATCGTCGTCGCCAGCCCGCCGTAGTAGCGCAACAGCGCGACTGCGCGGCGTCTGCCCAGTAAGGTGCGGCTGATCGGGCCGCCCATGTCCAGCGTGTCGAGCATCGCCAGTTCGTCGTAGTGCTGCTCCACCAGGTCGGCCAGCTTGAGCATCACCTGCTGGCGGTCAAACGGCTTGAAGCGGCTCCATTCGCCATCGAAGGCGCGGCGCGCTGCCGCCACCGCGAGGTCGATATCTTCCTTGCCGGCCTTCGCGACCGTTGCCAGCACCTCGCCGTTGCGCGGGCTCACGGTGTCGAAGGTTTTGCCCGACAGCGCGGGGCGCGCGCGGCCGTCGATGAACAGGCCCTTGGTCTGGCCATCGAGGACGCGCGGGGTCATGGGGTGTACCTCAAGGGTTGAGGATGAAATGGGCCGCGCGCTCGCCGATCATCATCGACGGCGCGCTCGTATTGCCGCCGATCAGGTTGGGCATGATCGACGCGTCGGCAACACGCAGGCCTTGCAGGCCATGCACGCACAAGCGCGCATCGACAACGGCCAGCGGGTCGGCCGCCAGGCCCATCTTGCAGGTGCCCACCGGGTGGTAGGTGGTGGCGACACGATCGCGGATGAAGCGCTCGAGCGCGTCGTCGTCGTCGAGCCCCGAGCCGGGCAGAAGCTCTTGCCCCGACAGCCGCGCCAGCGCCGGCATCGTGGTGATGCGGCGCGCCTCGCGCATTGCACGCTGCAAGGTTTCGACGTCTGCGCGCGACTCCAAAAACTCCGGGTGCATCACCGGCTTGGCGGCCGGGTCTGCCGAGGCGAGTTCGACCCGCCCGCGTGTGGTGGGCCGCAACACCGCCATGTGCAGGTAGTAGCCATGTTTGCGCGGCAAGGTGCGCGGGTTGTCCTTCATGCCGACCATGAACGTGTACTGCACATCGGGCCGGTCCAGCCCCGGCCGGCTGCGCAAAAATCCGCCGGCCTCTGCCGCATTGGAGGCCAGCATGCTGCGGTGGCCAAAGGCATAGCGCAGCGGCGCCATCAATACCCGCGGCGCGGTGCGCCAGCTCAAGGCGTAGCTCTCGGCGCTGGGGTTGGTCATTGCCAGCGAGACGGTCGGGTGGTCCTGCAGGTTCTGGCCGACACCCGGCAGTTCATGCAGTACA
>JANPDN010000040.1:0-20153 GCA_031431555.1 Rubrivivax sp. | reverse complement strand
GGGGTCGCTATGGAGAGCTCTGCATAGCGACCCCTATGCGCAGGTCGCCGCTATGCGCAGATGGTCAGACGTCGATGGTGCCGGCCCCAATGACGGTGTGCGGTCGGGGCCGGGGAAGTCTCCGCATAGTTACAGCGTCTGCAGGAATCGCAAGAGCGAATCCGGCGCCCGATATCGACGCATCTTGGTGTTGGGCGCTTCCAGCCGGCCGAGCGCCTTCACTTTCATCGCGAGGTTGGCCTCGACGTAGCGATGGGTCGTCGTCGTGCTCTCGTGTCCGAGCCACAAGGCGATCACGTTGAACGGCACGCCCGACTGCAAGAGGTGCATGGCGCTCGTGTGCCTCAGCGTGTGGGGAGAGACGCGCTTCGCGAGCAGGCTGGGCTGCTCAATAGCAGCCCGGGTCACAGCAAGGTCCAGGCGCTGCGCTACGTTGGATCTGGACATCGCCTGCCCATCGCGGTTGGGCAGCAAGGCCGCCTCGCCACGCAGCGTCGGGTTCAGCCGCAACCAGGCGCGGACCTCTACGACGGTGGTGGCCCACAGAGGTATCGATCTGAGCTTGCGCCCTTTGCCGTGCAGATGCACGCACGCGCCGCCGTCGAGGACAACGTCGACCACGCGCACGCCGATGATCTCGGAGACACGCGCGCCCGTGTTGTAGAGCATGGCCAACAGCAGATGATCGCGCTGCGAGGACCAAAGGGTGCCCGGTTGCCCGAGGACCGCCTCCATCTCCTGCCGAGTCAGAAAGCCCAACATCGGCTGCTCGAAGCGCTTCATTGGCACGGCCAGTGCCTGCTCGACGACGTGAAGCGAGGTCACGTCACGCCGACCTGCGAACTTCAGGAACGCACGTAGCGCGGTCAGTCGTAGGTTGCGGCTGCGGACCGCGTTGTGCCGGCTGCGCTCCAGATGATCAAGGAACGCCAGGATCAGATCGGACCGAAGGTCGGTCAGCCGCATGTCCGTCGGCGCCCTGCCCAGTCTGTGGCTTGCGAAGTCCAGGAACAGCATCAACGCATCGCGGTAGCAGGCCACCGTGCGGGGGCTGAGCGCGCGTTGCGCGACCAGGTACTCGGTGAAGAACTGCTGGACCAGCGAGGCGAAGGACGGCGGCTTCGGTGCAATGGAATTACGCATGTGGCACCTCCGTCTGCGCAACGAACGACGCGAACCGACCAGCGGCGACTGCCATCAACTCCGGCGCTGCCGAAAGGTACCAATAGGTGTTGCCCACTTCCGCGTGCCCGACGTAGGTGGACAACGACAACATCGCCTGATCGACATCGACGCCCTGCGTCTGCCACTGTGCGATGCGGCGTACGACGAAGGTGTGCCTCAGGTCATGAATGCGCGGCGCATGATGATTGCCGCGGTTGCACCAGGCCAACTGCTCGCGCAAAGCGACGAAGACGCGATGCACTTGGCGCTCGCCAAGAGGCAGCCTATGCCGTCGGCCTCGCGTGCCGATGAAGAACGCGGCTTCGGGCGCAGCGGACTCACCCGCCAGGTCGCGCATCCAGCGGTAGCGCCGCAGCGCTTCGGTGGTGCTCGCGTGCATCGGCACCTGGCGTGACTTGCCGAACTTGGCTTTGCGGATGACGAGCATCCCGCGCCTGAGATCGACGTCCTCGTTGCGCAATGCGAGCGCCTCGCCGATGCGCAGTCCACAGCTGGCAACAAGACCGAACAACGTCTCGAAGACGACTCCGCGCAGCGTCGATGCCGGACCGAGCCGCCGCGCGGCCGCCAGCAGATCGACGATCTCGGGCTCGCTGTAGATGTGCGGGGCCTGGCGCTCGGGGATGCGACCGAAGATCGTGTGGTCTGGGATCTCGGTGAGCGGTTCGAACTGTCGCAGCCAACGTGTAAACGAGCGCAGATGCTTCAAACGCCGCGCCCATGTGTGCGGATCATCGCTGCCGTGGCTGTCGCGCCGCGCCCAGTCGGTCATGACTTCGATGGTCAGGGGGCCGCGGTGACCGACGACTTGGATATAGCGCACGAAACCGCGCAAGGAACAGGCAGGAGCCCGAAGGGCGAAGCCCAAGCGGCGTCGCTCGACCAGGTACTGCTCGGCACGTCCATGCAAAGAGGTGCTCGCCTTCATGATGCGCTCCCCGGCCAGGGTAAGGCCACTTCGACGAGCTTGCGACTGTCGAGCTTGGCGTAGACCTGCGTGGTGCTCAGCGCTCGATGACGCAGCACGTCGGCCACCTCCTTGAGAGACGAGCCTCCTGCGAGCAAACGGCTGGCCATTGTGTGACGCATCAGATGCGATCGCGTGTAGGGCAGCCCGGCGCGGGCGTAGGCCTGGCGAATCGTCTTGCGCACCAGATCAGGGCCCACCGGCTTGTCGCGTGGCGCAATGTGACGCACGAAGACCGCTCGATTGGAGGTCTGCGGGCGTTCGTTCTTCAAGTACGCAGCGATGGCCTCCCCGGTGGTCGCGGGCAGCGGCAACTCGTCTTCACGCAAGCCCTTGGTGTGGCGCAGCGTGATGGTGCCTGCTCGCCAGTCGATGTCGTCGAGGTTGAGCCGCGCAACTTCGCCGCTGCGAAGGCCGAGATCCAAGGCACAGCGCACGATCGCGTCGGCGCGCCGCATCGAACGGCCGGGCTTGCCGAGAGAGTCCACCAACTGCTCGACTTCTTCGGCCGTGAGTGCCTTGGGCAGCGTCGAGAGCCGCCAATTGGCGGGAGAGGACACCGCTCCGATCAAGCCATGAACGAGATCGCCGAGCGAGGCGCGGTAGCGGAAGTAGCCGTGCAACGCGGCCACCACCGAGCCGGCTCCGGCCGGCTTGCAGTAGAGCTTGGCCTGCTGGGCGTAGAAGCGCCGCACATGCATCGGCTTGATCGAAGCGATGTCGACGCAGCCGCCGCCGAAGCGCTGACTCAGTAACCGGCCGACGATGCGCAGCACCAGGGTGCGGGTCTTCGGCGCCAGGCCACGCACGCGGTCCATGTGCGCGTCATAGCACCGCAGTTCCTCATCCACAGGCGTCATGCTCATCGTCGGCAATGCAATGGCTCCCCGTGCGCGCAGCACGAAGAGCAGGTGCCCCAGCGCAGCACGGTGGTCGCAGCGGTCGTGGCGGATCGGACCCACACATCGGCAATGCGGAAGGTGCTGGTCGAGGAACTCGGCGACCAACACCTCGTCGATTCGGCAAAGACGCAGACGCTTGCCCCGAACCCATTGCGCGAAGTGCGCGATGTTGCTCAGATAACTGGCAACCGTGCTCGACGCGTACCTGCCGTCAGCCAAGTGCTGCTTGATCGCACCCGCATGCGGTGCGATCGACCCGACGGTCAGCCAGTTGACGTCGGTGCAACGAGAACGGTAGACGATGCCCATGGCGGTCTCCTGAAGTGGGACCACCAGTGCACTCGGGCGTCAAAACTATGTCCAGTTCGACGTTGACCCATCGGGCTGATCCCCGTGCCAAGCAACGGCTGCGGCGTTCCATCGCACGGAACCTGCGCATAGTTCCGATCTGCGCATAGGCAGCGATTGCTGACGCTGGCCGCTGGCGGGCGTACTCACGCTGACTGGCATCAAGCTGTCGTTGGACCGTGCCGCCTGTGCTAGCCCGAACGGCCGCTCCACCCGGCCGACCGGTGGTACGACTGGCGGCAGAATGAACAATACTGGGCCAACCCAGCTCGCTGATCGTTCCGATCGTGGCCAAGGCTGCCGCGCTCTCCGAGCGAGACTTCAGTGCCTTCGCTCTTGCGCTGAACTGAGCCTTCTCCCCGAACGCGGCGCTGAAGGAGGCACTGACACAGGCGCGCCGCAAGGTTCGGCGTGCTTGACGATCTTCCGCTCCGCCGCCGCACACCGTCGACTGGCGCCAGTAGGCGCCATCAGTGCCGGTCGTATCCCGCGAATCGACGTATGCACAATGTCCACACATCCGCTACAATGCTTGTATGAATTCGCTCGCCTCCACCGTCATCAACCTGCGCACGCCGGCCTCGCAGCGTGAGCTGATCGACCGCGCAGCGCAGTTGCAGGGCAAGAGCCGCACCGAGTTCATGCTCGAGGCTTCGCGCGAGAAAGCGCAGCAGGTGTTGCTCGACCAGACGCTCTTCACCGTGACCCCCAAGCAGTTCAAGGCATTCGTCGCTCTGATGGATGCACCGCTGGGCAGTAACGTCGCTCTGCAACGGCTGCTGGCCAAGCGTTCGCCTTGGGAGAAGTGAAGCTCGCTGCGCTCGGGCCGCCGGTTCCGATCACGGCCGAGCACGACACTTCGTTGTTCCACTGCCGGCACGACTCACTGAACGAGTGGCTGCGGCGACGCACGCTGGCCAACGCATCGAGCGGCGCGACGCGGACCTTTGTTGTCTGCGCCGAGAACTATCGCGTGGTGGGCTATTACGCGCTGGCTGCCGGCTCGCTGGATGTCGCGTCGGCGCCCACACAATTGCGGCGCAACATGCCCAATCCGCTGTCCGTGGTCGTACTCGGTCGGCTGGCGGTGGATGACACGTGGTCCGGACACGGCGTCGGTGGCGGACTGCTCAAGGATGCCGTGCTGCGATCACTCCAGGCAGCAGAGCTCATTGGCGCCTGTGCCTTGTTGTGTCATGCGACCGACGCCGACGCCAAGGCGTTCTACGCAAGACATGGCTTCGTCGAGTCGCCGACGCAAGAGCTGACCATGATGCTCGGGCTGCGCCGCTGACGCACGAACTGCGGCGAGTGTCTGCCGCCACCAGGCGACCATCCGCGAGCACCTATCGAGCCCAGCCACTGGCTGCTGCGCACTCAAGCGATGAACACGTCGAGCACTAGATTCCAGCCTGAATCCAACGCGAGACGCGCCACGTGGTCGCTCTCGAGTCTCAGGATGTCCTCCACGATAAAGCAATTTGCGACACAAACCCGCGATGGTTTTGCGGCGTGAATGCGCACGGAAACGGGCCACGACTGCACATAGAGTGGGCAACCACCAGCCGCCATGTTTGACTGTGCCGATGAAATCCACCAACGCTCCCATGTTGTCGTTCGGCAGTGTGCAGCCGCGCCTGTTCGCCCGGCTGCCGACTGTGCTGGCAGCCACTGGCCTCGACCACTCGACGATCTACAGACTGATCGCCGACGGCTCCTTCCCCGCCCCGGTTCGCCTGGGTCCTCGCGCCGCAGCCTGGCGCTGGTCGGACCTTGATCAATGGACCCGCTCGCGCCCCAGCACACATTGACCGACAGGTAACGCGCGACATGCACGCTGCCAGGCTCGGGATGGACAGTGCCCCGAGGACAGTCACTGCCGTTTCGTGTATTTCGCGTACTTCGCGTGTACCTGCTAAACTTCCGGGCATGAAAGCCGCCCACAAGACCACCGCAGCTACCTCCTCGCGCCCGTCGGCGCTGACCGTGAGCATCGATATCGACCCCCTCGTCGAAGTCGTACGCCGCCACGTCAAGCTCTCGGCGCAGGCCACCCGGCTGATCGAAGGCGACTTTGCGCGGCTGCTGCGCAACCCGATGGTCCGCGGCGCCACCCGCAAGCGCAGCGCGGCACCTTCGCAAAACGACGACACCGTGCTCAGCACGCAGGACGCAGCCGATCTGGTCGGCATGTCACGTCCCTACATCGTGGCCCGCATCGAGGCCGGTGACATCCCTCTGCACCAGCAGGTCGGCAATCAGCGACGCGTGCTCAAGTCCGCCGTCGAGGCCTGGCATCGCCGCGAACAGACGCGCCGCAGGCGCGCGCTCGGACAGCTCGGTGCCGAACTCGACAACGAGATCTTCTCGCGCTGATCTGCCGTGGTCCCCGTTGTCGCCGACACCGACACCTTGTTCGGCGGCACGACGCGCGGGCTGCTGAGTACCGCGCATCTCAGCTCCGTCCGGGCTGTGGACTTACACCATATCGCGGGACACGACCCCCGCCTGCGCGTCCGCGGTGCTCAGTCCCCCTCTGGCTCCAGCAAAATCGCCACTTCGGAGAACTGGGTCTGACCCCAGGTCGCACCGATCACGCCGTGCATCTCGGCCGAGGTCGCGCAATTCCTGCATGGTCGAGTGGTGACGCCCAACTCCGGTTTTCCGTACTTTTTCCGTACCACCAAGAAAAAAGCACCCAGCGTCTCCGCTAAGTGCTTGATTTCCCTACCGATTTTGGTAGGCGCGATTGGACTCGAACCAACGACCCCCACCATGTCAAGGTGGTGCTCTAACCAGCTGAGCTACGCGCCTGGGTAAGCCTCACAGTATAGCAGTCGGCGAGACTCGATTCGAGTTGCTGTCGGTGTCGGCGTCGGTATCGCTGCCGGCGGCGCCTGCTGCAGTCGTTCATCGCCGGCGGGCGTGGCGCACGCCGCTGACCTGGGCCACGTTGCGCAGCAACTGCGACAGCCGCGCGGCGTTGCCAAGCTCGACCGTGAAGGTCATCTGCGCTGTGCCGCCGCGGGGGTCCTTGATGCTCTGGGTGTTGACACCGGTGACGTTAACTTTTTCCTTGATCAGCACCTCGGAGATATCGCGCAGCAGCCCGGGGCGGTCAGCAGCTTCGATGCTGATATCGACCGGGTACAGCGCGTCGGGCTGAGCCTGCCCCCAGGCCACCGGGATCACGCGTTCGGGTTGCTGCGTTGCCATGGTCCTGAAGTTCGGGCAGCTGTGTCGGTGGATCGCGACCCCCTTGCCTCGGGTGACGTAACCGCCGATCACATCGGGCGGCGCCGGGCGGCAGCAGCGTGCCAGCGATGTCATCAGCGACTCGACGCCGACCACCAGCACGCCGCCTGAGCCGGCACGCGAGCGGCGCAACGACACCGTCTGCTCTTCGTCGGGCGGTGGCTCGGCAGGGCGCAGCAGGGTTTCGATCTGGCGCAGCGAAAACTCGTCCTTGCCGACGACCTCGAAGAGTGCTTCGGCGTTGCTGAAGCCCAGGCGCGTCGCCAGTTCGTCGTGTTTGGTCGCGGTTTTGCCTTCGCGCTGGAGCAGTTTTTCAACCAATTCGCGGCCGCGCGCAATCGTCTGCGTCGCGGCCTGGGCGTTGAACCAGGCGCGCACCTTGGCGCGCGAGCGCTGGCTCTTCAAGAAGCCGAGATCGGCGTTGAGCCAGTCCAGCGACGGGCCGCCTTCTTTGGCCGCGATGACTTCCACCGTCTGCCCGTTGGCCAACGCGGTGTGCAGCGGCACGACCCGGCCATCGACCCGCGCGCCGCGGCAGCGGTGGCCGAGCTCGGTGTGCAGGCTGTAGGCAAAGTCGATCGGCGTCGCGCCTGCGCCAAGTTCAACCACCGTCGACTGCGGCGTGAGCACATAGATGCGCTCGTCATCGGGTGCGGCGCCGGCCGACCCGCCGGCCGCGGCCGGCCCGGTTTGGGTTGAAAAGTCGCGCTCCCAAGCGAGCAGTTGGCGCATCACCGCCTTGCGCGCTTCGGCGATGCGCTCGGCCGCGCCACCTTCGGCCGACGCACCGGCATAACCGCGTGTGCCGGCCTCTTTGTAGGCCCAATGCGCAGCCACGCCATGCTCGGCATGTTCATGCATCGCCTGGGTGCGGATCTGGACTTCGATCGGCCGCCCGTCATCGCCCTGCACCACCGTGTGCAGCGACTGGTAGCCATTCGGTTTGGGCCGCGCGACGTAGTCATCGAACTCGTTGGCCAGCGCCGGATAACGCGCATGCACTGCGGCCAACGCGGCATAGCAGCCGGCCACGTCGGCAACGATCACACGCAGCGCGCGGACGTCGAAGACCTGTTCGAAGACAAGCGTCTTGCCTTGCATCTTTTTCCAGATGCTGAACAGGTGTTTGGGCCGGCCCTGCACCGTACCGCTAACACCCGACTTGAGCAGCACGCCGGCCAGCTGGTGACGCACGAACTCGATGTTCAGCTCGCGCGCGCTGCGTGTTTCGTGCAGTTGCAACGCGATCGCGTGGTAGGCCTGCGGTTGCAGGAAACGAAACGACAGATCTTCCAGCTCCCACTTGATCTGCCAGATGCCCAGCCGGCTGGCCAGCGGCGCGAAGACCTGCTGCGACTCCAGCGCCAATGCGGCCGGACAGTCGACCTTGGCGGCGGCATGCCAGCGCAGGGTCTGCAAACGCGACGCCAGGCGCAGCAAGACCACCCGCAGGTCGCGCGAAAACGCGAGCAGCATCTTGCGCACACGCTCGGTCTGCTGGGCGCGGTGCTCGCTGTCGACCGGTGCATCACGCGCCGCGCGCTGCACCTGCACCAGCTTGCGCGTCAGCTCGACCAGGCTGGCGTACGAGGGCCCGAAGGCCTTGGCCAGCGTTTCTTGCGGCCGCTGCAAAAAGTCGCCGGCGTAGACGAGATAGGCCGCGGCCTGCATCGAAGGCGCGGCTCCGATCGAGCGCAGCACTTCGGCGACGCCGCAGGCATGCGGCCAGGCGGCCTCGCCGGAATCGAGCGCGCGCCCGGCCAGCAGCGGCTCGGCAAAGGCACGCGCTGCGTGCAGCTTGGCCATGCCGTCGTCGGCACTCCCGGCGTCGCCAACGGGCTCTGCCGTTGCGGCGACGATCGGCGAAGCGAGCCGCAAATCGTCAGCGCTGCCGATGGGCGACGGCTTCACGAAGGCGCCAACAAAAACTCGCGCACAACCCGGCATTGATCGGCATGCACCAGCGTCGGCGCGTGGCCGACGCCGGCAAATTCATGCAACCGCGCCTTGGGGCCGCGCGCGACCATCGACTGCGCGGTGGCGCGTGAAAGCACGTCGGAGTCAGCGCCGCGCAGCAGCAGCGTCGGCGCGGTGATGCGGTCGTAGCTCTGCCACATCATGGCTTCGCCGGCAGTGGCAATCTCTGGCGTCATGGCGGCGATCGGCACCACGATCGCCGGGTCACAGCGCGGCACAAAACCGCCCTGCCCGTCGGGCTTGAGCTGCGGCCGGCTCAAGCCCAACCATTCGTCCTGGCTGTGGGCACCGAAGCTTGGCGAGATCTGCCACATCGCCGCCGCCGCTTCTTCGATGCTCGCCCAGCGCGACGGGCGGCCGAGATAGCTGCCGATGCGGGCCATGCCGGCGGGGTCGATGGCCGGGCCGATATCGTTGATCACGAGCCGGCGCACGAGCGATCGCTGCGGCGCGTTGGCGGTCGCCAGGCTCGCCAGCCCCAGCCCGATGAGCCCGCCCATCGAGGTGCCGACCCAGTCGACCTGGCTGACATTCAGGCGCGCAATCATGGTCACCATGTCGGCGATGTAGGCCGGGATGTTGTAGCCCATCGGGTCGGCGAGCCAGTCCGACTCACCACGCCCCACGACATCGGGGCAGACGACGCGGTAGTCACGGCTCAAGTCGCGCGCCAGGGTGTCGAAGTCGCGGCCCTGGCGGCTCAGGCCGTGCACGCAGACCAGCACCTGCGGGTTTGCCGGGTCCCCCCACTCGGTGTAGGCCATGCGGTGCAGCCCCCGGGTGTCAAGGCATGGGACGTGGTGGCGGAGGGCTTCGGTCATTTTGGGTGCGGCGTGTCGGTTCTCGGATAATCATCGTAAGCGCTACGCCGATCGTTGGTGCGCCACCGACCCACAAGGATGCAACCCATGCTCACCGGCAAGACCGCCCTCATCACCGGCTCGACCAGCGGCATCGGCCTTGGCATCGCACGTGTGCTCGCACAACACGGCGCCAACATCATGCTCAACGGCTTTGGTGATGTCGCCGCCGCCAAGTCGCATCTCGCCGAGTTCGATGGCAGCGTCGATTACCACAGCGCCGACATGGCCAAGCCCGACGAGATCGCCGACATGGTGCGCTACGCCAACGACCGCATGGGCAGCATCGACATCCTGGTCAACAACGCCGGCATCCAGCATGTCGCTGCGGTGGAAGATTTCCCGCCAGAACGCTGGGACGCGATCATCGCGATCAACCTGAGTTCAGCTTTCCACACCACGCGGCTGGCGCTGCCGCTGATGAAAAAACGCGGCTGGGGGCGGATCCTGAATATCGCCTCGGTGCACGGCCTCGTGGCGTCGGCGCAGAAGTCGGCCTATGTCGCGGCCAAACATGGTCTGGTCGGTTTCACCAAATCGGTGGCCCTGGAGACCGCGACCACTGGCATCACCTGCAATGCGATCTGCCCCGGCTGGGTGCTGACGCCGCTGGTGCAAAAGCAAGTCGATGCGCGTGCCGCAGCCGACGGTGTGCCCAACGCCGAAGCGCAGCGGCGCTTGCTCGTCGAAAAGCAGCCCTCGCTGCAGTTCACGACACCCGAACAGCTGGGTGAGTTGGCGGTGTTTTTGTGTTCGCCGGCGGCCGACAACATCCGCGGCACTGCCTTCAATATCGATGGCGGCTGGGCAGCGCAATAGGCTCAGTAGGCGCTATTTGGTCATCTGCACGCTGCCGCTGACCGATGCGCCTACGGTGGCCTTGCCGGCCTCGACCGGCAACGATTCGTCAGACTGCCCCGAAGCCGACATCCGCGCCCGTGCCATCGGCGCCGCGGCAAAAATGGCCGGGTCCTGCATGCCGACCTGGACTTCGCGGATCGTGTAGCCGGCAAAACCGAACTGCTGCGCGTACGACAACGCGCGCTCGCGAAAGCGCGCGATGGACTGCGCGGTGACCTCGGCCTCGACCTTCTGCCGCGCCTCGCGCGACAAGTTGTAGCCCACGCGCGCAATGGTCAGCGACGTGATGCGGCCGGTGAGCTGCGCAATCGCGGCCGTGTCGCGGCCTTCGACGATGAGCTCGGCGCGGCCTTGCCAGCCCGCGATGCCCCCCTTGGGCGCATACCGGGGCGAAAGCGAAAACGCGCCGGTCTGGACTTCGACCTGGCCCGGCTTGGCCACCTTGCGCGCTTCGGCCAAGGCCGCATCGAGCGCCTGCTTGAGCTGGCTCTGTACCGCAGCAGCGTCGTTGCCTTCGCGGGTCGTCGCAAAGACCACCTGCAGGATGTCCATCGTGACTTCGGTCGATGCCGAGGCCATCAGGTTGATCACATTCTGCGGCGGTAGCGATGCAGGCTGCGTCTGGGCGCTCGCGCCGTTGGGCACCATCTGCAGCACCCCAGCGGCGGCCAGGGTCAGGGCGGCAAGGTTCGGGCTCAGGTTCACGGCGGTATTCCTCGGGGTTGTTGATTGGCGCCGACACGATTGCGGGCCGCCCCAACCGCAGCGCGCGACATCCGTCACGCGTTGACCTGAGCCTCGCTGAACCAGGCCGAAAGACTTGTAACACCTCGTCAGATCGACGACAAGTCGCGGTCGAACCGCTTGCACAATGCGGCTGTTACAAATTTTGGAGTCGCCGATGAGCTCATCCCCCAACCCTCGACCCGACCGCATCGTCGTCGTCGATGACGACGCCCGCATCCGTGACCTGCTGCGCCGCTACCTCTCGCAAGAAGGCTTCGACGTCCTGCTCGCCGAAGACGCCAAGGCGCTGAACCGCGTGCTCACCCGCGACACCGTCGACCTGATCGTGCTTGACCTGATGCTGCCCGGCGAGGATGGCCTGTCGATCTGCCGCCGCCTGCGCGCTGCCAACGACCGCACGCCGATCATCATGCTCACCGCCAAGGTCGAGGATGTCGACCGCATCGTCGGCCTCGAAGTTGGTGCCGACGACTACCTGCCCAAACCCTTCAACCCGCGCGAGCTGCTCGCCCGCATCCATGCGGTGCTGCGCCGGCGGCCGGCGACCGAAGCGCCGGGTGCACCGTCCAAAGAGCCGCAGACGGTGACCTTCGGGCCTTTCGAGTTCGACCTCTCGCTGCGCCGCTTGGCCAAAGACGGTGAACAGATTGCCCTGACTACCGGCGAATTTTCGATGCTCAAGGCGCTGGTGCGCCACCCGCGCCAGCCGCTGTCGCGCGACAAGCTGGCGCAGCTTGCGCGTGGCCGCGAATTCGAGCCGTTCGACCGCAGCTTGGACGTGCAGATCTCGCGCCTGCGCAAGATGCTCGAGCCCGACCCGGCGCAGCCGCGATATATCCAGACCGTGTGGGGCGTCGGTTATGTCTTCGTGCCGGATGGTGCGAGTTGAGCGTGCTGGTCGAGCGTGCTGGCGGAACCGCTGGTTGAACGTTCACGCTGACTCCTGGCGCTGAGGGCCCAGCCCAAGGGCCAGGCGCTCAGGTGTCGGCACCCGGCGGCCGTCGGGCATGATGCGCGGCCATGCTTCAACCGACGATCGCGTTCAGCCTCTTCTGGCGCACCTTTGCACTCCTGGCGCTGCTGCTCGCAGGCGGCGTCTTCGCCTGGGTGCAGACCTTGCGAGCATTGGAGCTCGAGCCGCGCGCAGTGCTTGAAGCACAACGCATCGCGGCGCTGGTGAATGTGGCGCGCACCTCGCTGCGCAGTGTCGACGCGATCGGCCGCGTATCGATGCTGAAGTCACTCGCGCGCAACGAAGTCGCCCAGGTACGCCCGCGCGAACCTGCCGACCGCACCGAGCCCTTCGAGGTCGACCGCTTCACGCGACTGCTCGCGCGCGAGCTGCGCGCCACCCTCGGCGGCGATGCGGTGGTCGCCAGTCGCGTCAACGGCGTCGGCGGCCTGTGGGTCGATTTTTCGATCGATCGCGACCGCTACTGGGTGCATGCCGATACCAAGCCACCAGCGAGCATCGAGACCGAAACCCTGGTCACGTGGGGCGGCATCGCGCTGCTGGCCACGTTGCTCGGATCGGCGGCGATCGCACGCTTGATCAACCAGCCGCTGCGGCAACTGTCGTTTGCCGCCAGCCGCATCCGCGAAGGCGACCTCGATTCGCGGCTGGATGAAAACACGCTCACCAGCGAGATCCGCGAAGTCAACATGGGCTTCAACCGGATGGCGCGCGAACTGGCCAAGGTCGAAGAAGACCGCGCCGTGATGCTCGCCGGCATCAGTCACGACCTGCGCACGCCGCTGGCACGCCTGCGGCTCGAAGCCGAGATGAGCGTCGTCGACGAAGAAGCCAAGCGCAACATGGCCAGCGATATCGACCAGCTCGACGCGATCATCGACAAGTTCATGGACTACGCCCGCCCCGGCGAAACCCAGATGCGCCCGGTGCATGTGGCGCAGCTCGTCGACCGCGAGGCGGCGAACTTCCGCGACACCTCGCAGATCCGCATCACGTCGCGGGTGGCGATCGACTTGCAGGTCATGGCCGACGAGGTCGAACTCGGGCGTGTCTTCCTGAACCTGTTTGAAAATGCGCGCCGCTACGGGCGGGGCACCGATACCGGCATCGCCGACGTGACGGTGACGTCGGCACGCACCGGCCAGTGGCTTATCATTACGGTGCGTGACCGCGGGCCGGGGGTCGCGCCTGAAAAACTCGGCCACCTGACGACGCCGTTTTTCCGCGGTGACGCCGCGCGCACCGCGGCCACTGGCGCCGGCCTGGGCCTGGCGATCGTCGAAAAAGCGATGCAGCGCATGGGGGGCACGCTGGAGATGGCCAATGCGCCCGACGGTGGGCTGATGGCGCACATCCGGCTCAAGCGCGGGCCCTGAGCCCGCGCGCGTAAGGCCGCAAGGCCTTGCGCGGCTGGCGAACGACGAGCGCGATACAAGCGCGAGGCTTTGATCGCCGCGGCCGTTTTCAGCCGGCGCGGTTGGCAAACAGCAGGCAGACCGCGCGCGCCTCGATCGAACGGCCCTCACCCACCGGGCCCATCTTTTCCGCGGTTTTGGCTTTGACATTGACCTGTTGAATATCAACCTCCAAGGCTGCGGCAATGCGTTCGCACATCGCCGGGATATGCGGCGCCATCTTCGGCGCCTGGGCGACGATCGTGGCATCGAGATTGCCCAGCTCGTAACCGGCAGCACGCACCTGGCGCATCGCCTCGGCCAGCAGGTGCAGCGAGTCAGCGCCGGCAAACGCCATGTCGGTGTCCGGGAAATGGCGGCCGATATCGCCCAGCGCCGCGGCACCGAGCAGCGCATCGGTGATCGCATGCAGCAAGGCGTCGGCGTCGGAATGCCCAAGCAGGCCGTGGCTGTGGGGGATCGTCACGCCGCCGAGCACCAGCGGCCGGCCAGCGACGAGCGCGTGGCTGTCCCAGCCTTCGCCGATGCGCATCGTGCCGGTCATGCGCCTGCCGTGGCCAGCAAACGCGCCGCGATTTCAAAATCGTTGGGGTAGGTCACCTTGAAATTCTCCATCGATCCCGCAACCAGGCGGGGTGCCAGGCCCAGCAACTCGACCGCACCGGCTTCGTCGGTGACGTCGGGGCCGGCCGCCAACAATGCCCGCCGCAACAGGCCCAGGCGAAACATCTGCGGCGTCTGCGCCGCCCACTTGCCGCGCCGGTCGACGGTTGCTTGCACGCGCCCGGCAATTTCAGCCTTGAGCGTATCGGCCAGCGGCAATGCGAGCAGGCCACCGACCTCGTCTTGCGCATCGGAGTCGATCACGGCATCGATCAAAACGTTCACCCAGGCCGGCCGCAGCAGGCAGCGCGCGGCATCGTGCACGAGCACCCAATCCTCATCATCGGCACCGCGCTGCGCCAGAGCGCGCAGGCCGTTGGCGACGGTGGCCGCGCGGGTCTCGCCGCCACAGCGCTCGACCCAAGCGCTGGCGCCGACAAAGCCCGGAACATGGGTTTCAAACTCGCCGTCGTCTGCCGCCAGCACCACCAGCGTCGCGCTCAATCGCGGCACCGCGGCCAGCGCCGCCAGCGTGTGCGCGACCATCGCGCGGCCCGCGAGCGGGGCGTATTGCTTGCGCGCGGCGCCACCGGCACGCGCACCGACGCCGGCGCAAGGCACGAGGGCAAACAGGCGCGCGGCAGCAGCGGACATGCGTCGATTCTAGAATCGACCCCCGACGCGCCCCCGATCGACGCGCCCGCAACCCCCAACACAGCCACACCCGCCCGCGGCCGCTGCCCACGCCACAGCACGGCCGCCGCGGGGTTTTTGCTTTTTCTCCAGCCGCCCGATGCAAATCCCGACCATCCTTGCCGGCAAACGATTCACGCTGCCGCGCCCCACCGGCTCGGCCGATGCGCTGCTGCTCGCCAGCGTCGCGCAGATGCGCAAGGCTGCAGGCCAAACGCTGGTCATCGTCACCGCCGATCCAGGCGACAGCCAGCGCCTGGCTGATGAGATGCCGTTTTTTGCACCAGCGTTGCGGCTGGCGGTCTTCCCGGATTGGGAGACCCTGCCCTACGACACCTTCAGCCCGCACCAGGATTTGATCTCCGAGCGGCTGGCCACGCTGTGGCGGCTGCTGCAACGCGACCTGGATGTGGTGCTGCTGCCGGCGACAACGGCGCTCGCCCGCCTGGCGCCGCCGTCGTTTCTGGCCGGCACAACTTTCAACTTCAAACAGAAGATGCGGCTCGACGAAGCCGGGCTCAAAGCGCAGCTCACGCTGGCCGGCTACCAGCATGTCAGCCAGGTTGTGTCGCCGGGTGAATACGCCGTGCGGGGCGGGCTCATCGACCTGTTCCCGATGGGCTCGCTGGTGCCCTACCGGGTTGACCTCTTTGGCGACGAGGTCGACTCGATCCGCACCTTCGACCCCGACAGCCAGCGCAGCCTGTACCCGGTGCCCGAGGTGCGTTTGTTGCCCGGGCGTGAATTTCCGATGGACGACGCGGCGCGCACCGCATTTCGCTCGCGCTGGCGCGAAAAGCTCGACGGCGACCCGACCAAATCGCGGGTCTACAAGGACATCGCACAAGGCATCGCCACCGCCGGCATCGAGTACTACCTGCCGCTGTTTTTTGACCAGACAGCGACTTTCTTTGGCTACTTGCGCGACGACAGCACGATCGTGTTGCACGGCGAGATCGACGGCGCGCTGGCGCACTTCTGGACCGACACGCGCGAGCGGCACCGCTTCTTGCAGCATGACCCCGAGCGACCGATCCTGCCGCCCGAACAGCTCTTCTTGCGGCCCGAAGAATTTTTCGCGCAGACACAAAGCTACGCGGCGCTGGCGCTGCGCGGCAACGATGCCGTGCCTTGGGCGCGCCCGCTGCCCGACGTCAGCATCGACCGCGGTGCCACCGAGCCGCTGCACACGCTGCAAGCGCACATCACGTCGACTGCGGCGCGCGTGCTCATCGTGGCCGAGAGCGACGGCCGCCGCGAGAGCCTGCTCGAGCTGCTGCGTGACCACAAAATTGATCTGCCGACGGTCGACTCGCTGGAAGACTTCCGCACCGGCACCGAGCATGTGGCGATCGTCGCGGCGCCGCTGGCGGCGGGCTTCCACTGGCACGAGCCCGCGCCGGCGGCAGGTCAGCAGATCGAGCCGGTCTCGATCCAGTTCATCACCGAGACCGAACTTTTTGCGACGACGCCGCAGGCCCGCCGACGCCGCAAGCAGGAGCAGACGAGCAGCGTCGATTCGCTGATCAAGGATCTGTCGGAGCTGAAGGTCGGCGACCCCGTCGTGCACCTGAACCACGGCATCGGGCGTTATCGCGGCCTGGTGCATATCGACCTGGCGAATATCGACCTGGAAAACAGCGCCGATGGCGGACCGAGCGAGTTTTTGCACCTCGAATATGCCGACAGCGCGACGCTCTACGTGCCGGTGGCGCAACTGCATTTGATCGGCCGCTATACCGGTGTTGCCGCTGACGAGGCACCCCTGCACCGGCTGGGCTCGGGGCAGTGGGAAAAGGCGCGCCGCAAGGCCGCCGAGCAGGTGCGCGATACCGCCGCCGAATTGTTGAACCTGTACGCGCGGCGCGCGGCGCGCGAAGGTTTTGCGCACCCCTTCTCGGCGCACGATTACGAAGCTTTTGCGGCCAGCTTCGGATTTGAAGAAACCGCCGACCAGCGCGCGGCGATCCACGCTGTCATGCAGGACATGATCAGCCCGAAGCCGATGGACCGCCTGGTCTGCGGTGATGTCGGTTTTGGCAAGACCGAAGTTGCGCTGCGTGCCGCTTTTGTCGCCGTGCACGGCGGCAAACAGGTCGCGCTGCTCGCACCGACAACGCTGCTCGCCGAGCAGCATTACCAGACCCTCGTCGACCGCTTTGGCAAGTGGCCGGTGAAGGTCGCCGAGCTGTCGCGCTTCCGCTCCGACAAGGAGATCAAGGTCACGCTCGAAGGGCTCGAAGCCGGCACCGTCGATATCGTCGTCGGCACCCACAAGCTGCTGTCGCCGAACATGAAGTTCAAGCGCCTGGGCCTGCTCGTGATCGACGAAGAACACCGCTTTGGCGTGCGCCACAAAGAGGCGATCAAGGCGATGCGATCCGAAGTCGATGTGCTGACGCTGACCGCGACGCCGATCCCGCGCACGCTGGGCATGGCGCTCGAAGGCCTGCGCGACCTGTCGGTGATCGCCACCGCGCCGCAACGCCGGCTGGCGATCAAGACCTTTGTGCGCACCGAGGGCAACGGCGTCATCCGCGAAGCGGTGCTGCGCGAACTCAAGCGCGGCGGCCAGGTATTTTTTCTGCACAACGAGGTCGAGACGATCCTGCACCGCGCAGCGAAACTCGCCGAGCTGCTGCCCGAAGCGCGCATCGCGATCGCCCACGGCCAGATGCCCGAGCGCGAACTCGAACGTGTGATGCGCGACTTCATCGCCCAGCGCTACAACCTGCTGCTGTGCTCGACGATCATCGAAACCGGCATCGACGTGCCAACCGCCAATACGATCGTGATGTCACGGGCCGACAAGTTTGGCCTGGCGCAACTGCACCAACTGCGTGGCCGCGTCGGGCGCAGCCACCACCAGGCCTACGCTTATCTGCTTGTGCCCGATGTGCAGGCCCTGAGCAAGCCCGCGCAGATGCGGCTCGATGCGATCCAGTCGATGGAAGAACTCGGCTCGGGGTTTTATCTCGCGATGCACGACCTCGAAATCCGCGGCGTTGGCGAAGTCCTCGGCGAAAAACAAAGCGGTAACCTGATGGAGGTGGGTTTTCAGCTCTACAACGACATGCTCGGCGAAGCCGTGCGCGCGCTGAAGGCCGGGCGCGAACCCGATCTGCTGTCGCCGCTGGCCGCCACCACCGAGATCAACCTACATGCCCCCGCGCTGCTGCCCGACGCCTATTGCGGCGATGTGCACACGCGGCTGAACCTGTACAAACGCCTGGCGATGGTCGACAGCAACCAGCGCCTGGACAGCCTGCTCGAAGAGATCACCGACCGCTTCGGAAAGCTGCCCGCGCAGGGCCAGACCCTGTTCGACACCCACCGGCTGCGCCTGCTCGCCAAACCCTATGGCGTGATGAAGATCGACGCCGGCCCGAAGCTGATGAGCATCATCTTCCGCCCCAACCCGCCTGTCGACTCAGGCCGCATCATCGCGCTGGTGCAGAAGACCCGGCACATCAAGTTAGCCGGCAACGACAAGCTGCGCATCGACCGCGAAATGGCCGATGTGCGCGAACGGGTGCAGTACCTGCGCGATGTGTTGCGCGCGCTGGGGGAGCCGCTGGGCGTTGGGTGACCGGGATCGTCGCTCGCACGGGCTGCCGCTCCGGACAGCCCGCACTCATGGCAACCAGGCCGTCAATCCAGCTTCAGGCCCAGGTCGGTGGCGGTCTTCGGCAGCACTGCCAGCTCGCGTTTGATGACGTCGGCAAAGGCCTCGATCGTGTTGCCTGACAGCGGCGCCACCCCGCCCAGTTCGTTCAGGCGCTTGCGGAAATCCGGCTCGGCGACGATCTGCGCGACCTTCTGATTGAGCAGCGTGACGACGGCCGGCGGCGTCTTGGCGAGTGTCACGAGGCCGAACCAGACGTCGAAGTCGACGCCGCCTCGCAGGCCTTGCTCGGTGAGCGTGGGCACATCCGGCCACAGCTCGGACCGGGTCGCGCGCAGCTGGCCCAGCGCGCGCAGCTTGCCGGTCTGCAGGAACGAGCGTGCGTCGGCGGTGCCGAGCAGGCCCCAGCGCACCTCGTTGGTCAGCAGCGCCTGCACCAGCGGCGCGCCGCCGCGGTAGGGCACATGGGTGTAGTTGCCGTCAGCGCTGGCGTTGATCAACTCCGACGCCAGGTGCGACAGACCACCTGCGCCGGTGGACCCGTACGGCAGCCCGCCCTTGCCGGCCGCCTTGCCGGCCGTGGCCAGATCTTGCACCGTCTTGAAGCTCGACTCCGCAGGCACGACGAGCACCAGGGGCGCCAGCGAAACACGCGCTATCGGCACCACGTCGGCGGCGGTGAAACCCGCCTTGCTGTAGGTCGCCGGATTGATCGAAAGCATGCCGGTCAGGCTCATGACCAAGGTGTAGCCGTCGGCCGGGCTTTGCATCAAGGCCGCCATGCCGAGGTTGCCGCTGGCGCCGGGCCGGTTCTCGACCACGACGTTTTGTTTGAGCTCTTCTTGCAGCCGCGGCGCCAGCAGCCGTGTCGCGACATCGGTCGCGCCGCCGGCCGGGTAAGGCACGATGATACGAATCGGCTTGTTCGGATAGTCGGTGGTCTGGGCCAACGCCGAAGAGGCAGCCAGCACGGCCGCGCCGATCAGCGCGGATGTGGCCAGGCGGCGGGTGATGGACATTGCGGGTCTCCTTTGGGTCTTGGGAAGTTTTCGTGACAGGGTTGTGCGCTTCACGCGCGCGGTGGGCCGACTTCATAGAGGGCCTGGCGCGCCTCAAGCGCAGACCAGCCCACCAAGTTCTTGAAGTCCGCCATCGACGTGCGGCCGCAGGGCAGATCGCCCATCGGTTCACCGCGCCGGGCAGCGAGCGCGGCGAGGTTGCCCTGCAGCGCGTGCACCACGCTCATCAGCGTGACGATGGGGTAGGTGGCAAACGCCGCCACCGACTCGATCTGCTTGCGGTTCAGGCGGGCCATCCAGGTGCCCTCCATCAGCTGCAGCGACAGTCGCCGGCCGCAGACCTCGCGCAGCTTCACGAGGTCGTCGTAGCCGGTGAAGGTGCGTGTGATCGGCTGGATCAGGTCGGCGCCAGCCTCGGCATAACGCGCCGCGCGGTCCATCGCCTCGTTGGGGTCCATCACATCGGTGCGCGCCACGATGAGCAGGTCGGGGTCGTGGCGGGCATCCACCGCTGCGCGGATCTTGCCGACCGCCTCGGCCACGGTGATGACGCTCAACGCGCCGGCTGCGGCCGGGCAGCGTTTGGGGCTCACCTGGTCTTCGAGCGAGAGCGCGGCCACACCGGCTTTTTCGAAGGCGCGCACGGTGCGGCCCACGTTGAGCACGTTGCCGTAGCCGGTGTCGGCGTCGGCGAAGATCGGTTTGCCCACCACCTGCGCGATG
>JANPDN010000039.1:0-25069 GCA_031431555.1 Rubrivivax sp. | reverse complement strand
CTTGACCTGCTCCTTGTAGCGACGCAAAAAACGCTCGCGGTTGCCGATCGACTTGTTCTTGCCGGCCAGCCTGCGGTCGATGATGGATTGCAGCATCCGCCTCCCGTGTATGCGACGGTGTGATCAGCTCGACTTGCGCACGCGCAGGTACCACTCGCACAGCAGGCGCACCTGCTTGGGCGTGTAACCCTTGGCGACCATGCGGGTGACAAAGTCTTCGTGTTTTTTGGCCTCGTCGGCGCTGGCCTTGGCATTGAAGCTGATCACCGGCAGCAGCTCTTCGGTATTCGAGAACATTTTTTTCTCGATCACCGAACGCAGTTTTTCGTAACTCGTCCACACCGGATTGTTGCCCTGGTTGTTGGCCCGCGCGCGCAGCACGAAGTTGACGATCTCGTTGCGGAAGTCCTTCGGGTTGGCGATGCCGGCCGGCTTTTCGATCTTCTCGAGCTCGGCGTTCAACGAGCCGCGGTCGAAGACCTCGCCGGTATCGGTGTCGCGGTATTCGTGGTCCTGGATCCAGTAGTCGGCGTAGGTCACGTAGCGGTCAAAGATATTCTGGCCGTACTCGCTGTAGCTTTCCAGATAAGCGGTCTGGATTTCCTTGCCGATGAACTCGGCGTAGCGCGTGGCCAAGTGCTCCTTGATGAAGCCCAAGTACTTCTGCTCGGTCTCGGGCGCGAACTGTTCGCGGCCGATCTGCTGTTCGAGCACGTACATCAGGTGCACCGGGTTGGCGGCCACTTCCTGCGAATCGAAGTTGAAGACCTTGGAGATGATCTTGAAAGCGAAGCGGGTCGAGATGCCGCTCATGCCTTCGTCGACGCCGGCGTAGTCGCGGTACTCCTGGATCGACTTCGCGCGCGGGTCGGTGTCCTTCAGGTTGTCGCCGTCGTAGACCAGCATCTTCGAGTGCAGCGACGAATTTTCTGGCTCCTTCAGCCGCGTCAGCGTCGAGAACTGGGCCATCATCTTCAGCGTGCCCGGCGCACAGGTCGCCTTGGCCAGCGACGAGCCGCGCAGCAGTTTTTCGTAGATGTGCACTTCTTCGCTCACACGCAGGCAATACGGCACCTTGACGATATAGATGCGGTCTAGGAAGGCCTCGTTGTTCTTGTTGTTGCGGAAAGCCTTCCACTCACTCTCGTTGCTGTGCGCGAGCACCACGCCGTCAAAGGGGATCGCGCCAAAACCTTCGGTGCCCTTGTAGTTGCTTTCCTGCGTCGCGGTGAGCAGCGGGTGCAGCACCTTGATCGGCGCCTTGAACATCTCGACAAATTCGAGCAGCCCCTGGTTCGACAGGCACAGGCCGCCAGAAAAGCTGTATGCATCCGGGTCGTCCTGCGCAAAGGTTTCGAGCTTGCGGATGTCGACCTTGCCGACCAGCGACGAGATGTCCTGGTTGTTTTCGTCACCCGGCTCGGTCTTGGCAATGCCGACCTGCTTGAGGATGCTCGGGTGGCGCTTGACGACGCGGAACTGGCGGATGTCGCCACCAAATTCTTCGAGCCGCTTTACCGCCCAGGGGCTGAGGATGCGGTTCAGGTAGCGGCGCGGAATGCCGTATTCGATTTCGAGGATCGCGCCGTCTTCGGCGGCGTCGAACAGCCCCAGCGGCGACTCGTTCACCGGCGAGCCCTTGATCGCGAAGAAGGGCACGTCCTGCATCAGCGACTTCAGGCGTTCGGCGATCGAGCTCTTGCCCCCGCCCACCGGGCCGAGCAAATACAGGATCTGCTTTTTTTCTTCAAGCCCCTGCGCAGCATGGCGGAAGTACGAGACGACCTGCTCGATCGCATCTTCCATGCCGTAGAACTCGGCAAACGCCGGGTAGATCTTGATGACCTTGTTGGCGAAGATGCGCGACAGCCGGGTGTCGTTGCGCGTGTCCAGAAGCTGCGGCTCGCCGATCGCCTTGAGCATGCGCTCGGCAGCGGTGGCATAGGCCAGGGGGTTGCGCTTGCACTCGGCGAGGTAGTCCTCAAGGGACAGCTCCTCTTCGCGGGTGCGTTCGTAGCGCGCGGTGAAATTGCTGATGACGCTCATGCAGGCCTCCGAGGGGTCGGAAGAGCGATTGCAAGCCGCGTGCCTGCATCGCCCGGGAAGTTCTGATGAAGTCCGATCCGCAGCGTTGGTGTCCGCGCGGCGGGGCTCCATCAGAGCTTTCCTGTTCAGCCCTGATCCGTCATCAAGTTTCTGTTATCGCTACCCCAATCATCGGCCGAGAAAGCAATGAATCAACCCCTTGATTGAGGCAGTCGTTGTGACAGAAGTTCCGTTTGCATGCAACGCCCTCGACGCGCCGTCGTTGACAAGTGCACGCAAGTCGGTGCGCTGCCGGCCTGTCGTAGCATCGGTCGCATGAACCGTCACTTGCTCTTGCTCGCCTTGTGCCAGGGCATGTTCCTGACCAACAACGTGACCTTCATCGCGATCAACGGTCTGGTCGGGTTGGCATTGGCGCCGGTCGGCTGGATGGCGACGCTGCCGGTGACGGGCTATGTCGTCGGCGGCGCATTGAACGCGCCGATCGTGGCCCGCGTGCAGGCGCGCTACGGGCGCAAACGATCGTTCCAGCTCGGCCTGATCGTGGCTGCGCTGTCGGCCGCGTTGTGCGCCTTTGCGATCAACACCAGCCAGTTCTGGCTGCTGGTCGCGGCCACCGTTATCGCTGGTTTTTACAGCGCCAACGCGGCGCTGTACCGCTTTGCCGGCCCCGAGCTGGCGGCCCCCGACTACAAGGAAAAAGCGATCTCGCTGGTGCTCGCCGGCGGCATCATCGGCGCTGTCGTCGGGCCCAACCTGGCCAGCGCCACCCGCGGCATGTTGACGGTGCCTTTTGCCGGTGCCTACATCGCACTGATCTTCGTGGCCTTGATCTCGCTACTGGCGCTGTCGTTCATCGAGTTCCCGGCGCACAAGACGCCTGAGCCCGGTGCGTCCACCGGCCGGCCGCTGGCGGAGATCGCGCGCCAGCCGATCTTCATCGTCGCGGTCGCCGCCGGGGCGCTGGGTTATGGCGTGATGAACCTGCTGATGGCGGCCACGCCGCTGGCGATGCAGCAATGCCAGCATCCCTTTGAGAGCGCCGCGCTGGTGCTCGAGCTGCATGTGCTGGGCATGTTCTTGCCGAGCTTTTTTACCGGCCACCTGATCAAACGTTTTGGCGCGCTGCCGGTGATGGTCGTCGGCGCAGTGCTCAACTTCGTCTGCGTGATGGTTGCGCTGTCGGGTGTTGATGTGATGCGTTTTGCGATTGCGCTGACGGTCCTCGGCCTGGGCTGGAATTTTCTCTACACCGGCGCGACGACGCTGTTCACCAGCGCCTACCGGCCCGAAGAAAAGAACAAGGCCCAAGGCGCGATGGACACCTGCGTTTTTGCGACGATGGCGGTGACCTCGTTTGCCTCGGGTGCGCTGGTCACGACGCAGGGCTGGATGCGGCTGAACCTGGGTTCGCTGATCCCGATCGTCGCGGTGGCTGCGGGCCTGATGTGGCTGGCCGCGCAGCAGCGCTCGGCACGCCTGCGGGCGCAAGCCGCCGCCTGACCGGTGGTAGGGCAGCGCCAGGCAAGTCGGGCGTCAACGTCATGCCGCACGATCCGGCCGATAGAGCCGGTGGCGTGCCTTGCAGCGTTAACCCGAATTTCTCTTTTTGAGATAGCCGGTCGGCGGCAGATTGAAGTTGCCAGCGCTTGTCGGCGCGCGTACCGTCGCGCCCTTCACAGCCGTTGGAGGTCGCACCCCATGAACCGTTTCACCGTCACGATGGCCGGCGTTGCCGCCACCGCATTCATCGCCACGCTGCCGGCGCAGGCGCAAAAAGCGCCAGTGCAAAAAATCGGCAAGGGCGAAGGCCAGGTCGATATCGTCGCCTGGGCCGGTTATATCGAGCGCGGCACCACCGACAAAAATTTCGACTGGGTCACCGACTTCGAAAAGAAGTCCGGTTGCAAGGTCAACGTCAAAACCGCCGGCACGTCCGACGAGATGGTGGCGCTGATGAACGAGGGCGGCTTCGACCTCGTCACCGCATCGGGTGACGCGAGCACGCGGCTGATCCGCGGCAAGAAAGTCCAGCCGATCAATGTCGGCCTGTTGCCGAGCTACAAAAACGTCGACCCGCGCTTGCAAAAAGCACCCTGGCACACCGAGGGTGATGTGCACTACGGTGTGCCCTACCAATGGGGCTGGAACGTGCTGATGTACAACACCACGGTATTCAAGGACAAGCCGCCGACAAGCTGGAGCGTGGTGTTCGAAGAAACCACGCTGCCCGACGGCAAGAGCAACAAGGGCCGGGTGCAGGCCTTCGATGGCCCCATCTACATTGCCGACGCCGCGCTGTACCTGATGAAGAAAAACCCGGCGCTGGGCATCAAGGACCCGTACGAGCTGAACGAGGCGCAGTACAAGGCCGCGCTTGAGGTGCTGCGTGCGCAGCGCAAAATCGTCGGCAAATACTGGCACGACGCTTTTGTGCAGATCGACGACTTCACCAACGAAGGTGTCGTCGCTTCTTCGAGCTGGCAGTTCCAGGCCAATATCCTGAAGTCCAAGACACGCCCAATCGCCACCGTGATCCCGACCGAAGGCGCCACCGGCTGGGCCGACAGCACGATGATGCATGTCGAGGCCAAGCACCCCAACTGCGCCTACATGTGGATGGAACATTCGCTGAACCCGAAGCTGCAGGGCGACCTGTCGGCCTGGTTTGGCTCGGTGCCGTCGGTGCCTTCGGCCTGCAAGGGCAACAAGCTGCTTGGCGACGAAGGCTGCAAGCGCCAGGGTTACGACGACTTCGCGCGCATCTCGTTCTGGAAGACGCCGGTCTCGCAGTGCAAGAGCCAGAACAACGCCTGCGTGCCCTACCACAAGTGGGTGTCTGACTACATCGCCGTGCTCGGCGGTCGCTGAAGTCCTCCAACAGTTGAGTTGATGTGCAAGCGGCGGGCCGGCAATGGCCCGCCGGCAGCCGCCGCGTCTTCAATCACGGCGGCGGGCCCGTGCGTCGCCGTCACCCCTGTTCGAACCCCCGCCACGATGACCACCGCCGTCACGCTAGAAGACGTCTCTTGCAGCTTTGGCGCTGGCGCGGCCGCGGTGCGCGCTGTCGATGGCGTCAATCTGACGATCGAACCGGGTGAGTTTTTCACCCTGCTCGGGCCGTCGGGGTCGGGCAAGACGACCTGCCTGCGCATGATCGGCGGCTTCACGCTGCCGACCAGCGGGCGCATCCTGATCGGCGGCCAGGATGTCTCGATGCGCCCGCCCTATACGCGGCCGGTGAATACGGTGTTCCAGGACTACGCGCTGTTCCCGCACATGAGCATCCGCGACAACGTGGCCTATTCGCTGATGGTGCGCGGCACGCCCAGAGCCGAGCGCGAAAAGCGCGCCGACGAGTTGCTCGAACTGGTGCGCCTGCCCGGTGTCGGCGCACGCCGGCCGGCGCAGCTATCGGGCGGCCAGCGCCAGCGGGTAGCGCTGGCGCGGGCGCTGATCTCCGAGCCGCAGGTGTTGTTGCTCGACGAGCCGCTGGGCGCCCTGGACCTGAAGCTGCGCGAGCAGATGCAGACCGAGCTGAAAGTGTTGCAACGCTCGCTGGGCATCACGTTTTTGTTCATCACCCACGACCAGCACGAAGCGCTGTCGATGAGCGACCGCATCGGTGTCTTCAACCACGGCCGGCTCGAACAGGTTGGCACGCCGCATGCGGTCTACAACGCCCCGAGCACCCGATTCGTGGCGCAGTTTGTTGGCGCGGCGAATGTGCTCGACGGCGCCGCTGCAATGCGCCTGACCGGCCTGCCGAGTGCGATGCTGCGGCCAGAGCGCATCCGGATCGGCAGCGACCCCGGCAACAAGAACGATGCCGGCGGCGGCCAGGCCAGTGGCCGCGTCGACGAGGTGCAGTATTTCGGCGCCTTCACGCGCGTCAAGGTCGACGCCGACGGTGCGACGCTGCAGGCCGACCTGCCCGACACACCGGGCAGCGACGTCCCCGGCGTCGGCAGCCGCGTGCAACTGTTCTGGGACCACTCGGCGGTGCACCCGCTGGCCGCTGGAGCGCCCGCGTGACTGCCGCGCTCAGCGCCGTCGCGCTGTTGCTGCCGCCGGCCCGCCGCGGCCTGGCCCGCAAGCTGTCGGATTTGCTTTACACGCGGCCCGGTCTGCTGCTGCTGGCGCTGCTGGCGCCGCCGCTGTTGTGGTTTGGCGTGGTTTATCTCGGCAGCCTGTTGGCCTTGCTGGCGAATGCTTTTTTTGGCCTCGACGACTACACCGGCCAAGTCGTGCGCGAGTTCACGCTGAAGAATTTTGTCGAGCTCGCCGCGCCTGCAAATGTCGATGTCGCGATCCGAACCATCGTGATGTCGGTGCTCGTCACGCTGGCCTGCACCGTACTCGGTTTTCCGCTCGCTTATCACATGGCGCGCCACGCCAGCGGCGCGCAGAAGGCGTTGCTCTATATCGCCGTGATGCTGCCGCTGTGGAGCAGCTATCTGGTGCGCCTGTACGCCTGGAAGCTGCTGCTCGCCAAGGAAGGTGCGATCTCCTGGCTGGCCACGCAACTGCATTTGACCTGGCTGCTCGAAGCGGTGTTGTCCACACCGTCGATCGGCGGGCCGTCGCTGAGCTTCTCGGCGATCGGCACCTTCACGGTGTTTGTCTACATGTGGCTGCCCTTCATGGTGCTGCCGATCATGGCCGCGATCGAACGCATTCCTGGCTCGCTGATCGAGGCCAGCGGCGACCTCGGCGCCCGCCCCGGCACGACCTTTCGCCGCGTCATCCTGCCGCTGGCGATGCCGGGGGTGGCGGCCGGGTCGATCTTCACTTTTTCGCTGACCCTGGGCGACTACATCATCCCGCAGGTCATCGGCGACTCGACGCTGTACATCGGGCAAGTCGTCTATCGGCAGCAGGGTGTGGCGGGCAACATCCCGTTTGCGGCGGCCTTCGCGCTGGTGCCGATCGTGGTCATCGGCGTCTACCTTTGGCTGGCCAAACGGCAGGGGGCTTTTGATGCGCTCTAGCTCGGCCGGTGCGTCGACTGGTGTTCGCATCGCCGCCTGGGGCACGGTGCTGTTCCTGCACATCCCGCTGGCGTTGATCATCCTGTACGCCTTCAGCGCCGAAGACAAAAGTTATGTCTTCCCGCCGCCGGCGTTGACGACGCAGTGGTTCGGCGTCGCCTGGGACCGCGAAGATGTCTGGGCTGCGATGCGCCTGAGTTTCGAGGTCGCAGCGTGGAGCACGTTCATCGCGCTGATCCTGGGCACGCTGGCCGCTGCGGCGCTGGCGCGGGCGCGGTTTTTTGGCCGCGACGTGATCTCGCTGCTGCTCGTCTTGCCGATCGCGCTGCCCGGCATCCTGACCGGCATCGCACTGCGCAGCGGGTACCACACGCTGGAGATTCCGTTTTCTTTCTGGACCATCGTCATCGGCCACGCGACCTTCTGCGTCGTCGTCGTTTTCAACAACGCGGTAGCGCGCTTGCGGCGGCTGAACCCGAACCTGATCGAAGCCTCGATGGACCTCGGCGCCGACGGCTTCCAGACCGTGCGCTACATCATCCTGCCGCAGCTCGGCTCGGCGCTGCTCGCCGGCGCGCTGCTCGCTTTTGCACTGAGCTTCGACGAGGTCATCGTGACCACCTTCACCGCCGGCCAGCAGACCACGCTGCCGATCTGGATGCTGCAAGAGCTGATCCGCCCGCGCCAGCGGCCGGTGACGAATGTGATCGCGGTGGTGATCATCGCGCTGACCTTCATCCCGATCCTGGCCGCCTACCTGCTGACCCGCGCCGACGAGCCCGGGCAGCGCTAGGCGACGAAGTCGCCGCCGCACTTACCAAAACCTTACCGCTGCAAAGGAGCGTTAGCCCCATGAACCTGCCCACCGAACTTTTTATCGACGGCAACTTCGTCACTGGCGAAGGCGAGCCCGAAAACGTTCTCAACCCGGCCACCGGCGAGCTGCTGGTGGTCGTGCACGAGGCCTCGGCCGACCAGGTGCACAAGGCGGTGTCGGCCGCGCACCGCGCTTTCGACAGCTGGAGCGAAACGACGCCGATGGAGCGCTCGCGTTTGTTGCTCAGGCTGGCCGATGTCATCGAATCCCGCGGCGAGGAATTTGCCCGCATCGAGTCGCTCAACTGCGGCAAGCCCTATGCCCGCGCGCTGGGTGACGAGATCCCGGCGATCGCCGACTGCTACCGCTACTTTGCCGGAGCCGCGCGCTGCATGGGCGGCACGCTGGCCAACGAATACCTCGCCGGCCACACGAGCATGATCAGGCGCGACCCGGTCGGTGTGGTCGGCTCGATCGCACCCTGGAACTACCCGCTGATGATGGCGGCCTGGAAAACCGCGCCGGCCCTGGCCGCCGGCAACACGGTGGTCATCAAGCCGAGCGAGCAGACGCCGCTGTCGACGCTGATGCTGGCGCGGGTGGCCGCCGAGATCTTCCCCAAAGGTGTGTTCAACGTCATCGCCGGCCGCGGCCCGACGGTCGGCCATTCGCTCGTCGAACACCCCAAAGTGGCGATGGTCAGCATCACCGGCGACGTCTCGACCGGCCGCAAGATCCTGCAGGCCGCGAGTGGTTCGCTCAAGCGCACCCATCTCGAACTCGGTGGCAAGGCGCCGGTGATCGTTTTTGATGACGCCGATATCGAAGCCGTCGTCGAAGGCCTGCGCACCTTCGGTTATTACAACGCCGGCCAGGACTGCACAGCGGCCTGCCGCATCTACGCCGGCGCGAAGATCTACGACAAGCTGGTCGCCGACCTGTCGAGCGCGGTGAAGTCGATCAAGATGGGCACGCAGGACGAGCCCGATGTTGAGATCGGCCCGCTGATCAGCGACCGCCAGCGCAACCGCGTCGCGAGTTTTGTCGAGCGTGCGCAAATGGCCGGTCATATGGAGATCACGGCCGGCGGCAAGGCGCGCGCTGGCGCAGGTTTTTTCTACGAACCGACGGTCATCGCCGGCGCCCGCCAGGAAGACGAAATCGTCAAGCGCGAAGTCTTCGGCCCGGTTGTCAGCGTGACCCGCTTCAGCGACGCCGAGCAGGCCATCCAATGGGCCAACGATTCCGACTACGGCCTGGCGTCGAGCGTCTGGACACAGGACGTCGGGCGCGCGATGCGCGTGGCCAAGAAGCTGCAATACGGCTGCACCTGGATCAACACCCACTTCATGCTCGTCAACGAGATGCCGCATGGCGGCATGAAGTCATCGGGCTACGGCAAGGACATGAGCATGTACGCGCTGGAGGACTACACCGTGGCGCGGCATGTGATGGTCAAGATGTAGCTGGGGTTGGCAACTTCGCGGGCTTGCCTGCGCCTGCGCCTGCGCGACTGCGCGCTTGCCGGTTCATCGTTGGGATCGATGGCAAAGGCCGCGCGGCAGGGCGGCGGCGGCGCCTGCCTTCTCCGGCCCACGCTCGCGGGGGTACACCTTTGGCATTGGTCGGCCGCACCGTCAACACCGGCGTCGGTGACCCGCCGGGAGTGGCGACCGCGAATGGGGCCTGCGCCCGCAGACACCACCACCACCCTGCAGCAACGATCATGGTTCTCTTGCCGGACCGCCACGATCAATGTCAGCGGGCGGCTCGGGGTTGCGGGCGCAGGCCCCATTCGCGGTCGCCACACTGTTTGGGTGCCAAGGCGGTGTTCATGCGGTGATCTTGGGGCGCCACAACCGGTTCCCCGCGAGCGTGGGCCGCTCAACTTGCGCGCCGCGCCCGCGACTGCTCCCGCGCCAGCTCGATGAACTCATTGGCCGCGGGCTTCAGGCCCGAGCCGCGCCGCCAGACGAGGCCGACATCGACCGTCGGCACCTCGTCGCGCAACTGGCGTGCTTCGACATGTTCTGCATCCAGTGTCCACGGCCGGTACAAAAAGTCCGGCAGCACCGCGATGCCAGCGCCCGCGCCGACCAGCGAGCGCACGGCTTCGAGCGACGAGGTGCGCAGGATCGTGCGCGGCTTCAACTGGTGGCGCGCCCAGACGCTGCGCATCAGGTCGTCGATGCGGTCGGCTTCGAGCACGATCTGGTCGCAGGCGGCGCAGTCGGCCAGGGTCAGCTCGTCCCGCGATCGCAGTGCGTGGTTGGACGCCAGCCAGACCCGGTTCGGGCTGCGGGTCAGCGTCTCGGCGACCAGCGCCTGCGGCTCGCTCAGCGCATTGCTGACCATGATCGCGACATCGAGTTCGCCATTGATCAGCAGATGCTCCAGGAAACGTGGCGAGTCTTCGGTGACAAACACCTCCACCGCCGGGCAGTTGCGCCTGAAGCGGCTGAACAGCTCGCTGAGGTAGTAACCCGCGACGAGGCTGGTGACGCCGATCGACAGCACGCCGGCGATGCCGGTCGCGGCCTCGGCGGCATGCAGCCGCGTCGCGTCGGCGACCGCGGCGATGACCTTGCGCGCGCTGGCCAGAAAGCGGTGGCCCTGCGGGGTCAGGGCCATGCCCTTGGAGCTGCGTGCAAAGAGCGCGCTGCCGAGCTCGTCTTCGAGTTCGAGCATGGCCTTGGTCAAGGCGCTCTGCGCGATATTCAACATCCGCGACGCGGCCGCCACCGAGCCGCTCTCGGCGACCGCGATGAAATAGCGGAACTGGCGCAGCGTGACGTGGCGGTGGTTCATCGCCGCAGGCAGCTCAGGCGTCGCTGGCACCCAGCCGCTCGAGCAGGCCGTTGAGCTCTTCGAGCGAGCCAAAGGCGATTGCGATTTCGCCCTGCTCACCGCGCCGGGTCTTGCGGTGGACGCGGATTTCGACCGACGCCGCCAATTTGTCGGCAAGCTGTTCTTCGAGTCGCACCAGGTCGCGTGATTTGTCTTTCTTGACGCGCAGCAGCGGCGCCTGGCGGCCGTTGTTCTGCGCCCGCGCGACGAGTTTTTCGGCTTCACGCACCGACAGCTTTTTGGCAACGACTTCGTTGGCACTGAGGATCTGCTGCGCCGCATCGAGCGACAGCAGCGCCCGCGCGTGGCCCATTTCGAGGTCGCCGCTGAGCAGCATCTGCTGCACCGGCGCGGTCAGGTTCAACAAGCGCAGCAGGTTGCTCGCCGCGCTGCGCGAGCGGCCGACGGCCTGCGCCGCCTGTTCGTGGGTGAGCTTGAATTCAGCTACCAGGCGATGCAGCCCTTGGGCTTCTTCGAGCGGATTGAGGTCCTCGCGCTGCATATTCTCGATCAGCGCCATCACGGCGGCAGCTTCGTCGCCGACCTCGCGCACGAGCACCGGCACTTCGTCCAAGCCGGCCAGCGCGGCAGCGCGAAAGCGCCGCTCGCCGGCGATGATCTCGTAGCGGCCGGGCATGGCGCCAGCCAGTGGGCGCACCAGCACCGGCTGCATCACGCCCTGCGACTTGATGCTCTCAGCGAGCTCGTACAACGCGCCTTCGTCGATGCGCGTGCGCGGCTGGTAGCGGCCGGCTTGCAGCTGGCTCAGCTTCAACACCGTCGGCAGGGACGGGGCGCCGCCAGCCGGCGTGTCAACGACGGTGGGGCCAAGAAGGGCTTCGAGGCCGAGGCCGAGGCCCTTGGGCTTTTTGCTGATGACCATGGGCAGGATTGTCTCCGAGGCCAAGTCGGCGTCCCATGCAGGTCAACCCCGGCGGCGGCGCTCGGCGGCGGGGAAGAGCACGTCGCGTTCGAAGTAGCGGCGCAGCCGCACGGCGTGCGGGTCCATGCGGCCGGGCGCGCTGGCCAGGTGTTCAGCGACCGCATCAACACGCAGCAGCAGTTCGCCATCGTCGTCACGCCGCCAGCGGCCGGCGAAGCGCGCCGCAAGAATGTCCTCGCGGTCGCGGCTGCCGAGCGCGCGCTGCAAGCCTTCTGCGGCGACCCAGACATGGCGGCCATCGTCGTCGATGCGCAGCGACACGCCGCCAAAGCTGTGATGCCGGCCTTGCTCGCGCCGCCAATGGAAGGCGCGCAGCCGCAGCAGGATGCTGTCGAGCAGTTTCACGCCGGTGTGTGGCATCAACCCGGCAACGATGATGACCCCAACGGCCAGCACGAGCAGCAGCCACAAGCCGACGCCCCAGGCGTGCAGCAGCCCGAGCGCAGCGCCCAGGGCCAGCGCCAGGCCAAGCGCCTGAACGATTTGCTGTCTCACCGGCTTGCCTTATCCTTGAGCTTGACGAGGCGGCATTGTGGTCGCGAGGCAGATCATGGCAACGGTATCAAGAGTATTTGTCGACGGGCAGGAGGGCACAACCGGCCTGCGCATCAACGAGGTGCTCGCGGCGCGAAGCGATATCGAAGTCCTGCGCATCGACGCCGACCGCCGCAAAGACCCGGCCGAGCGCGCGCGCCTGCTCAACGCTGCCGACGTCGCTTTTTTGTGCCTGCCCGACGCCGCCGCGCGCGAGGCGGTGGCGCTGATCGACAACCCGAACACCTGCGTCATCGACGCCAGCACGGCGCACCGCACCCAAGCCGGCTGGGCTTTTGGTCTGCCCGAGCTGGCACCCGGCCAGCGTGACCTGATCCGGCGCAGCAAACGCATCGCCAACCCCGGCTGCCACGCCAGCGCCTTCATCATGCTGCTGCGCCCGCTGGTGGACGCCGGCATCGTGCCGCGCGGGCTGGCGGTGTCGGCGACCTCGATCAGCGGCTACTCGGGTGGCGGCAAAAAAATGATCGCGTTGTACGAAGCCGGCGGCGACGCGCGCCTGACTTCGCCGCGCCCTTATGGCCTGACGATGGCGCACAAACATGTCCCCGAGATGCAGGCCCACACCGGGCTCAGCGCGAAGCCGCTGCTGATGCCGATCGTGAGCAATTTCTACAAAGGGCTGGCGGTGACCGTGCCGCTGCACCACAGCCAGCTGAGCCCCGGGGCCAACGGTGCGGCGATGCAGCAGGCATTCGAAAAACACTACGCGGATGAGCGCTTCGTGCGTGTGATGCCGATGTCCGACCCGGATACGCTCGAGACAGGTTATTTCGATGTCCAGGCCTGCAACGACACGAACCGCGTCGACGTGTTTGTTTTTGCCAGCGACACCCAGACGCTGCTCATCGCTCGCCTGGACAACCTGGGCAAGGGCGCCAGCGGCGCCGCGGTGCAGGCGATGAACGTGCACCTCGGGCGTGACGAAGGCCTCGGGCTGTAAGTCCGCTGCGATCAGCGGCTGCAGCGCGGCCCGTTGCCGGTCGCGCCGCGATCCTCGCTTTACTTCAACAGGCCTTCGGCCTTCATCGCCGCTTGCACAGCCGGGCGCGCTGCGACCCGTGCCTGGTAGGCGTTGACGTTGGCGAAGCCGCTGAGGTCGATGCCGACATGTTTGGCCCAGCTGGTCACCGTGAACAGGTAGGCATCGGCAACGGTGAAGGTGTCACCCATCAGATACGACTTGCCCTCGAGCTGCTCATTGATCCAGCGATAGCGGTCGGTCAGCTTCGTGCGGGAGATTGCCTTGGCTTCTTCGGGCATCGCCGCGTTGAACAGCGGACTGAACCCTTTGTGAATTTCGCTGGTGATGAAGTTCAGCCATTCCTGCAGACGGTAGCGCGCCATCGTGCCCGCCGCCGGGGCCAGGTTCGATGCCGGCGCCAGGTCGGCCAGGTACTGCACGATCGCCGGGCCTTCGCTGAGGCGCTGGCCGTCGTCGAGCTCGAGCAGCGGCACCGAGCCCTTGGGGTTGATCGTGTAGTAGTCGGTGCCATCGGCAAGTTGGTGTGACTTCAGATTCGCGATCACGGCCTGGTACTTGAGGCCGGCTTCGTGCAAGACGATATGCGGGCTGAGTGAGCAGGCGCCGGGGCTGTAATAGAGCTTCATGGGGACTTCCTTGGGTGGGTGATGGGATGCGCAATCGCTGCGCTGACGTTGGCCATGTCGGTGGGCCGTCGGTCGCTCGGGTGCGCCACACGCTGGGTGGCGGTCACCCGAACCGATACGCTAACGATAGTCCTGCGCGCTACTTCCTGCTGGTGGCGGTGCTGAACGCAGCATTCAGTCTGGTTCGCTGGCGGCCATGGCGGCCATCGATGGCACGCCCGTCTTGCGCTACGCTGTCGCCATGCCACGCCAAACGCTTGCCCAAGACCAGATCCACCCTGCTGTGCGCGACCGCGTCGCGGGCCATCACCACATGGTCGTCGACGAGGTGCGGGCGGCGATCGCAGCCCACCCGGTGGTCGTCGTCGGCATGCGCCAGAACCCGTTTCCCGGGCGCGCCCGCAAGCGTCTGGCTGCCGCCGGCATCGACTGCCACTACCTCGAATACGGCAGCTATTTTGGTGGCTGGGGCCAGCGCACCGCGCTGAAGATGTGGTCCGGCTGGCCGACCTTCCCGATGGTCTTTGTGCGCGGCATGCTGGTTGGTGGCGCCGACGATCTGGGCCAGCTCATCGACAGCGGTGAGCTCAAACAGCTGCTGGCTTGAGGGCAAGCCGGCATTGAGCGCCACGGCCGGCGGCACAGCGCCGCTGCGTGCCGGAGCGGCGCCGCCGATCGCGCCCGCCGCACAGTTCACGCACCGATTTCCGCCGCCCGCCCACTCACGGCAGGCGCCAGCAGCCGGGCCCGAGCAGAATCGCGGCCATGACCTCCACCCTCCTCCTTATCGGGGCCGCGGCCTTGTTGACGCTGCTGGTACCGGCGGCACCGGCGCAGGCGCAGTCGCCTGGCACGCGCAGCGAAGCCGCCGTGCTCAAACCCTGCCGGCTCGACGGCGTCGAGCATGACGCGCTGTGTGGCGTGGTCAAGCGCCCGCTCGACCCGGCAGCGCCGAATGGCAAGCAGATCGACATCCACTTCGCGGTGTTGCCTGCATTGGCACGCAACAAAAAAAGCGACCCGGTGTTTTTCTTCGCCGGTGGCCCGGGGCAGAGTGCAATCGCGCTCGCCGGCCCAGTGGGGCGCATGTTTGCGCGCGTCAGCAACCGGCGCGACCTGGTATTGATCGACCAGCGTGGCACCGGGCGCAGCGCGCCACTGCTGTGCGAAGCCGACAGCGCGACGCGACCGCTGCAAGAACTTGTCGACCCCGCGCGGCAGGCCGACGACCTCAAGCGCTGCCTGGCGCAATTGCAAAAACTGCCGCATGGCGACCTGCGCCAGTACACGACGTCGATCGCGATGGCCGACGCCGACGCGGTGCGCCTGGCGCTGGGTGCCGAGCAGGTGAATATCGTCGGCGGCTCCTACGGCACCCGCGCGGCGCTGGAGTACATGCGCCAGTTTCCGAGCCGAGTTCGCCGGGCAGTGATCGACGGTGTCGCGCCGCCCGATATGGTGCTGCCGGTTTCGTTTTCCGGCGACGCGCAAGCCGCCTGGGACCAGTTGCTGGCGGCTTGCGAAAAGGACTCCGCCTGCAATCAGCAGCATCCGCGGCTGCGTGCCGATTGGGCGGCGCTGCTGGCCAGCCTGCCACGCCAGGTGACGGTGGCGCACCCATTGACCGGCCGCGACGAGACCTTCACGCTGACCCGCGAGATGGCCAGCGGCATGGTGCGGCTGCCGCTGTATGTGCCGGCGCTGGCGGCTGCGCTGCCGCATGCGGTGAGCCAGGCGACGCAGGGGCGCTTCACGCCGCTGCTCGGCATCGCCGGCGCGATGGCCGGCGGGCGGGACAGCGCGACGCGGCTGGCGATGGGCATGCACCTGTCGGTGGTCTGCGCCGAAGACATGCCGCGCCTGGCGATGTCAACCGACCGGCCCGGGGCCGACTTTGGCGAGAGCTTCACCGACCTCTACCGCAAGGCCTGCGCCGAGTGGCCGCGCGGCACTGTGCTGCCAGCGTTTTACGAGATGCCGCCGGCGCCCGCGGCGACGCTGGTGCTGTCCGGCGGCATCGACCCGGTGACGCCGCCGCGCCATGGCGAACGCACCGCCAAAGCGCTGGGTGCCCTGGCCCGCCACATCGTGGTGCCCAACGCCGGCCACGGCGTGATGGCCATCGGCTGCATGCGCGATGTGCTGTTCCGCTTTATCGACGCCGAGGGCAACCCGGCGGCCATGCAAGTCGACGCGAATTGCGCCCAGGCGATCCCGCGACCGCCAGCGTTTGTGCCGGTCGGCCCGGCTGCGCGCAAGCCCACCGAAGGCGCCAAAAAATGATCCACATCGAAGGGCTGACCAAATCATTCACCCAGGGCCGCGGCAAAAAAGCGCGCACCGTCAATGCTGTGGCGGGGGTCGATTTCACAGCCGCCGACGGCTGCATCACCGGCCTGCTGGGCCCCAACGGCGCCGGCAAGACAACCACGCTGCGCATGGTCGCCGCGCTGCTGCCGCCCGACGCCGGGCGCATCACGGTCGACGGCATCGATGTCGCCACCGATGCGGCCAAAGCGCTGGCGCGGATGGGCGTGCTGTCGGATTCGCGTGGCCTCTATACACGCTTGAGCGCGCGCGAAAACATCGTCTACTACGCCCGCCTGCACGGCATGCAAGACGCGGCCGCAAATGCACGCGCCGAGGTGCTCGCGCACACGCTGGACATGACGCCGCTGCTCGACCGCCGCTGCGAAGGTTTCAGCCAGGGCGAGCGCATGAAAACGGCACTCGCCCGCGCGCTGGTGCACAACCCCCCAAACATCATCCTCGACGAGCCGACGAATGGCCTCGATGTGCTGGCCACCCGATCGCTGCGTGAGGGCTTACGCCGGCTGCGCGACGTCGAGGGCAAGTGCATCGTTTTTTCGACCCACATCATGCAAGAAGTCGAGCGGCTGTGTGACCAGGTCGTCGTCGTTTCGCATGGCCGCACCGTCGCTGCGGGCACCGTGGCCGAGCTGTCGGCACGCACTGGCGAGCGCGATTTTGAAGAGACTTTTGTGAAGCTGGCGTTCACCCGCGACGAGCGTGAATCGGGGGGCGCGGCGGGTGGTGGGCCAGGCGGCGGATCCATTGGCGGCGCTGATGCAAGCGCAGGAGCGCGGGCATGAAAACCATCATCGCGGTCTTTCGTAAAGAGCTGCTCGACGCGCTGCGCGACCGGCGCACGCTGGTGATGGTGCTGCTGAGTTCGGTGGCGATCGGGCCGCTGGTGCTGGTGCTGATTTCAGCGCTCGTCTCAGGGGTTGAAAAACGCGCCGAAGCGCGTGAGGTCGTCGTCGCCGGCATGCAGCACGCGCCGACGCTGCGCAACTATCTGGAGCGCCAGACGTACACCATCCGCGAGGCGCCAGCGGACTACGAAGCGCAGCTCAAGGACAGCAAACTCGGTGACCCGGTGCTCGTCATCCGCCCAGGTTTCGAGACTGAGCTGGCCAGCGGCGAGACGCCGGTGATCGAGGTCGTGAGCAGTGCCGCGAACCAGCGCGCGCAGAGCGGCGCCAATCGGGTCAACAGACTGCTGCGCGGCTTCAACCAGGAGCAGGCGATGCTGCGGCTGGCGGTGCGCGGGGTCTCGCCAGCGGCGCTGACCGCCACGCAAATCGAAGACCGCGACCTCGCCGACCCGGCCACGCGCGCCGCACAGCTGGCCGGCATCGTGCCGTTCTTTGTGCTGATGGCGGTGCTCTACGGCGCCTTGAACGCAGCCCTGGACACCACCGCCGGCGAGCGCGAACGGGGCTCGCTGGAGCCGCTGCTGATGAACCCTGCAACTCCCGGCGCGATCGTCATCGGCAAATGGGGCGCCGTCGCCAGCGTGGGCATGCTGATCGCGGTGCTGAGCTGCTTCAGCTTCCTGCCGGGGCAATGGCTGTTGCGCAGCGAGACGCTGTCGGCGATGTTCCGCTTCGGCCCCGGCGAGGCGGGCCAGTTTTTGTTGCTGCTGCTGCCGCTGGCCGGTGCGCTGTCGGCGCTGCTGATGGCGATTGCGATCCGCTGCAAAACCTTCAAGGAAGCGCAGGCCAACGCGACGATTGTGGTGCTGGGCGTGTCAATGCTGCCGTTGGTGACGCTGTTCAACCAGAGCGGCGAGGCGCCCTGGCATCTGTGGGTGCCGGCGCTGGCGCAGATCACGCTGATGAGCCGGGTGCTCAAAGGCGAGGCCTTGACCGCGCCCGATGTGCTGGTGCCGATGTTGGTCAGCGCCTTGCTCGCGGCCGCTTGTGTCTGGTTTGTGGCGCGCACGCTGCGTGCGGCGGCGTTGAAATAGCGCCGGCGATGGGGCGCCGGCAGGCGCGACTTTGGTAGACGCGGCAGCGGCGCTTTTTCTTGACCGTGAATCGCGGTGAATCGCGGTGAATCGCGGTGGATCGCGGTCGAATCGCGACTGAATCGCGACTGAATCGCGAGTGAAGTTAGCGCCGGCTTTGTGGGGTCGTCTGATTTTCCAGCGCTGACAGCCAGCGGATCGCCTGTTCGCGGGTAGTGCCGCACATCTCCGGCGTCGGCAACAGCGAGACGCAGACCGCTGGCCGCTCGGGCCGGCCAAACAGCCGGCAGCGCTGTTGATCGTCGAGCTGCACACAACGCACCAGCGCCGGCTTGCCGTGCGGCATGCCGGGGATCGGCGAGCTGATCGAAGGCGCGGTGCAACACGCGCCGCAGCCGGGGCGGCAGTCCATCGTCAGATTGTCGGTGCGTGGGCCTGGGTCGTCACGCACGCAGCCTGAATGATAGCGCTAACACTTTCAGCCGCTCACATCCGCGACGGACCCGCGCGAACCGCGCCGACCGCGCTCATCGCGACGTCGCGGTCGGTCGCCTCGACGCTGCGCCACCACGGTCCGTCGTCGGCACCTAAAATCGAGGGTTACGCGCAGTGAGGGCCAGCCCCGTGTTTGTCTTGTTCCCCCAGAGTTTTGACGTCATCGTCGTTGGTGGTGGCCACGCCGGCACCGAGGCCGCGCTGGCCGCCGCGCGCATGGGCTGCACGACGCTGCTGCTGACGCACAACATCGAGACCCTGGGCCAGATGAGCTGCAACCCGTCGATCGGCGGCATCGGCAAGGGCCATTTGGTCAAGGAGATCGACGCCCTCGGCGGCGCGATGGCCGCGGCCACCGACGAGGCCGGGATCCAGTTCCGCATCCTCAACGGATCCAAGGGCCCGGCCGTGCGCGCCACACGCGCGCAGGCCGACCGCATCCTGTACAAGGCCGCGATCCGGCAACGGCTGGAAAATCAGGACAAGCTGTGGCTCTTTCAGGCCGCGGTGGACGACCTCGTCGTCGAAGGTGGGCGCGTGGTCGGCGCGGTGACGCAGACCGGCGTGCGGTTTGCTGGACGCACCGTCGTGCTGACCGCCGGCACTTTTCTCGACGGCCGGATCCACGTCGGCCTGGAAAACCACAGCGCCGGGCGCGCCGGCGACCCGCCGGCGGTGCGGCTCTCCGCGCGGCTGAAAGAATTGAAGCTGCCGCAGGGACGACTGAAAACCGGCACGCCGCCGCGGCTGGACGGGCGCACGATCGATTTTTCTCGGCTGCAAGAGCAGCCCGGCGACCTGAGCCCGGTGCCGGTGTTCAGCTTTCTGGGCACCGCCTCGCAGCACCCGCGCCAGGTGCCTTGCTGGATCACGCACACGAACGAGCGCACGCACGAGATCATCCGCAGCGGTTTTGTCCGCAGCCCGATGTTCACCGGCGTCATCGAAGGGGTCGGCCCGCGCTATTGCCCGAGCATCGAAGACAAGGTGAACCGGTTTGCCGACAAGACCAGCCACCAGATCTTTCTCGAGCCCGAGGGCCTGAGCACGCACGAGGTTTATCCCAACGGCATTTCGACGTCGCTGCCCTTTGACGTGCAGATCGCCGCGGTGCAGTCGATCGCGGGGCTGGAGAATGCGCACATCCTGCGGCCCGGTTATGCCATCGAGTACGACTATTTCGACCCGCGTGAGCTGCGCTCAAGCTTCGAGACGCGCAGCATTGGCGGGCTGTTTTTTGCCGGCCAGATCAATGGCACAACAGGCTACGAAGAAGCCGCGGCGCAGGGTCTCTTCGCCGGCCTGAACGCCGCACTGCAGGTTCGCGGGCAGCCGGCCTGGTTGCCCGGGCGCGAACTGGCCTACCTGGGCGTGCTGGTCGACGACCTGATCACCCGCGGCGTGACCGAGCCTTACCGGATGTTCACCAGCCGCGCCGAGTTCCGCCTGCAACTGCGCGAAGACAACGCAGATATTCGGCTGACCGAGGCCGGCCGCCAACTCGGGTTGGTCGACGACGCCCGCTGGTCGGCGTTCAACCGCAAGCGCGACGCTGTTTCACGTGAAACCCAGAAGCTCAAGTCGGCCTGGATTCACCCCGGCACGCTCAAAGCCGACGACGCCGTGCGCCTGCTGGGCAAAGCGCTTGAGCATGAACATACGCTGCTGGATCTGCTGCGCCGCCCGAGCATCGGCTTCGATACCGTTGCCGAAGTCGCGGCGGCGGCGCGGCCCGATGTCGGCGTTTCACGTGAAACCTTGGCTGCTGAGCTGGGCGATGCGCTCGCTGGCTCGGTGATCGAACAAATCGAAATCGCCGCCAAGTACGCCGGCTATATCGACAAGCAGCATGAAGAAGTCGCCCGCGCTGCGCACTTCGAACATCTGAAGCTGCCGCCCGACCTGGACTATGCCGCCGTCAAGGCGTTGTCATTTGAAGTCCGGCAGAAGTTGATCAAACACCGGCCGGAAACATTGGGGCATGCATCCCGACTGTCCGGCATGACGCCGGCGGCGATCTCCTTGCTGCTGGTGCACTTGAAAAAGAGGCGGTCGCGCGCAGGCGCTGCTGCGGCACCGGATCTGGCCAGCGCATGACGCCGGTGAGCGTCGACCAGGTGGCCGCGGCCGCTGAAGGCGCCCTGGGCCAGCCCATCAGCGCTGGCCAAGCCCAGGCGCTCGGCGCTTACCTCGGCCTGCTCGCACGCTGGAATGCAACCCACAACCTGACTGCCATACGCGACCCGGCGCAGATGCTGACCCACCACCTGGCCGACTGCCTGGCTGTGCTGCCGCCGCTGCTGCGCCATCTGACCAACCACCCCGGCCAGCGCGTGCTCGATGTCGGCAGCGGCGGCGGGCTGCCGGGCGTGATCATCGCAATCATGGCGCCGCAACTCGACGTGACCTGTGTCGACTCGGTCGGCAAGAAGGCCGCGTTCATCCGCCATGTTGCCGGCGAGTTGTCGCTGCCCAACCTGCATGCCGAACACGCCCGCGTCGAAGACCTCCATCCGACAGAGCCGTTTGACGTGATCACATCGCGCGCTTTTGCAACGCTGGCCGACTTCGTGGCCGCATCCCGGCAAATCATTGCCCCGGGCGGCGCCTGGATGGCGATGAAGGGCAGGGCGCCCGACGACGAAGTCGCCTCGCTGCCTGCCGACGTCGAGGTGTTTCACGTGAAACCGCTTCGCGTGCAGGGCCTGGATGCGCAGCGCTGCCTCGTGTGGATGCGCCAGCGGGGGCGCGCATGAACACAAAAACCTGCCACCGGCCCGAGTCACAGAAACCGCAGCCGCAGTCTGCGGCGCGGACAGCGCAGCCAACAACCCGGTCGACGCTGCCGAAGCCGCTGGCCATACTGCTCATGAGTATCGCGACGCTGGCCCTGCCGCCGTCGGCAGCGTTTGCCAATGAGCCAACCCCGCCGCCCGCGTTGCAGTCCTTGCCCGGGCTCGATGTCCCGGCCTACATGGGCACCTGGTACCAGGTCGCACTCTTCCCGAACCGGTTTCAGCGCCAATGTGTCAGCGACACCACCGCGACGTACCGGCGGCGCGCCGACGGCGCCGTCGACGTCACCAACCGCTGCCGGCGCGCCAACGGCAACTGGGACGAGGCCGCCGGCCTCGCACGCCCGACGGGCGTCATCGAAGGCCACCTCCTGACGCCGGCGCGGCTGGAGGTCAGTTTTTTGCCCGCTGCGTTGCGCTGGCTGCCTGTCGGCTGGGGCCGCTACTGGGTCATCCAGCTGGCAGACGACGGCCGCTACGCCGTGGTCAGCGAGCCGACCCGCGAGTACCTCTGGGTGCTCTCGCGCCAGCCCATCCTGACGGCCGCTGACGAATCTGCGATACGCTCCAAACTGCTCACCCAGGGCTTCTCCGACCTCCGCCGGCTGGAGCCGCACCGCCAGGCGCTACCCGCCCGCTGACCGCTTCCGACGCCGAGCAGACGCCACATAAACGCCGCACCCACGCCGCACCGATCCGCCTCTCACCAAGCAACGCCACCATGATGTTTGGCATCGCCGACTACGCCGCCTTTTGCGCCGCGATCCTGGTCTTTCTGGCCTTGCCGGGGCCGGGTACTTTTGCGCTGCTGACCTCCACCGGTAAAGGCGGGCTGCGCGCCGGCGCTGCGGCGACCGCCGGCATCATCGCCGGCGACCAGGTACTGATGTGGCTCGCAGTGGCCGGGGTCGCCGCGTTACTCAACGCGCATCCGGCCTGGTTCAAGGCGATCCAGTATCTGGGCGCAGCGTACCTCGCGTGGATCGGCCTGCGGCTGATCTTCGCGCGGGCCGGCCAGGCCGCCTCGCCGGTGCACATCGAACCGCGCCGCTACGCGCGCCAGGCTTTTGTCATCACCTTGCTCAACCCGAAGGCGATCGTTTTTTACATGGCCTTTTTTCCGCTCTTCATCGACCCCGCCCAGCATCAGGGGCTGACCACATTTGCCGCGATGGCAGCCACGATCGCAGTCATCACGGCCGGCTACGGCCTGGCGCTGTGTGCAGCCGCGACGGCGGTTGGCGCGAGAGTGAAGGCTCACAAGTCACTGGCTCGATGGCTGGAGCGCGCGGCCGGCGCCTGCCTCGTGGCCTTTGGCATCAAGCTCGCCAGTTCATGAGCCCGCCGGCCGTGACATCCAGGGTCTTTTGCATCGCCAATCAAAAAGGCGGTGTCGGCAAGACCACGACCACCGTCAATCTGGCGGCCGGGCTGGCCAAGGTCGGCCAGCGCGTGCTCGTCGTCGACCTCGACCCGCAGGGCAACGCGACGATGGGCTCGGGCATCGACAAACGCAAGCTCGAGCTCAGCATCTACGACGTGCTGCTCGAATCGGCGGCCATCAGCGATGCCCGTCGGCGCAGCGACAAAGGCGGCTACGACGTGCTCGGCGCCAACCGCGAGCTGGCCGGCGCCGAGGTCGAACTGGTGGCGCTGGATCACCGCAATCTGCGCCTGCGCCAGGCGCTGGCCGCGGTTGCCACGGACTACGACTTTGTACTCATCGACTGCCCGCCGTCGCTGAGCCTGCTCACCTTGAACGGCCTGTGCAGCGCGCAGGGTGTCATCGTGCCGATGCAGTGTGAATACTTCGCCCTCGAGGGTTTGTCGGACCTGGTCAATACGATCAAGCAGGTGCACGCCAACCTAAACCGTGAACTCAGCGTGATCGGCTTGCTGCGGGTGATGTTCGACCCGCGCATCACGCTGCAAACGCAGGTCAGCGAACAGCTCAAGGCGCACTTCGGGCCGAAGGTTTTTGAAACCGTGATCCCCCGCAATGTGCGTCTGGCCGAAGCGCCGAGTTACGGCCAACCCGGGGTGGTCTTCGACCCGGCGTCCAAAGGCGCGCAGGCGTATGTCGAGTTTGCGCGCGAGCTGGTGGCGCGCGTGGCTACGGTTTGAGCCGCCCGGCCGCCACGGCCCCGCAGGGGCCACTTCCTGGCCCTTGGGCGAATACCGCAGCGCGCAGCGCGCAGGTTGGCTGATGAGCCCGGCCGCGCCTGCTGGGGTTGACGACACCCTGCTGCGGCGTATCGAAGACGCCAGCCTGAACGCCAGCGCGCCGTCGCAGCAGTTCTGGCTCGACGGCTGGCTGCTGCGCCTGTCGCCGGGCAAGGCGCGGCGTGCGCGCAGCATCAATGCGGTGGCCGCCGGCACGCGGCCTATCGACGACAAGCTGCACGAAGCCGCGCAACGCTTCCGCGAAGCCGGCCTGCCGATGTTCGTGCGCATCACGCCGTTCTCGCAGCCCGCCGGCCTGGAGCAACACCTGGCCCAACTCGGCTGGTTTCGCATCGACGAGACACATGTGATGGTGCTGCCGACGCTCGATGCGATCGACGCTTTGCGCGACGCGTTCGATCGGCCCGCCGGCATCGAGGTCGCCGCCGCTGGGCCGGCGGACTATGCCACCGCTGTCGGCGCGCTGCGCGGCTCGTCGGCGCCGCAGATCGCAGCGCATGCGCAGCGCCTGTTGCAGTCGCCAGTGCCGTACACCGGCCTGCTCTGGCGCCGTGCCGGCGAGGTCGTGGCCTGTGGCCAGTTTGCGCGCGAAGGTGATCTCGTCGGCCTCTACGACATCTTCACCGCGCCGCAGGCACGCGGCGCGGGCCTGGCGCGCAGCTTGTGCGCCGCGCTGCTGGCCGCGGCGAAGGGCCAAGGCGCGCGCTCGGCGTACCTGCAGGTCGACGGCGCCAACGCCGCCGCGCAGGCGGTCTATCGCCGGCTCGGTTTTGGCGTCGGCTACCACTACCACTACCGCTGCGCCGACGCTGCCGCGCAGTAACCCGCGGCCACCGCGTCGGGGGGCTCGCTGGAGCACCCCGGTGGCGCCAGGCCAAGCGTCATGGCGTTCAATCCGTCTGCGGCCGCAGATGTTTGCTCAAGAACGTTTCCATCGCGCCGTAGAACTCGTACTGGTTCTCTTCGTTGCGGAAGCCGTGGCCTTCGTTGTCCTTGACCATGTACGGCACCTCGACACCACGCTTGCGCAGTGCCTCGACCATCTGGTCGCTCTCGGCCCTTTTGACCCGCGGGTCGCGTGCACCCTGCACCACAAACAGCGGCGTCTTGATCTTGTCGGCGTTCAGTGCCGGTGAGGTGCGCGTCAGGCGCTCCTTGTCGCGCTCGGGGTGGCCGACCATGTCGTGGAACTTCGGCAGGATCGGGCGCCAGTAGGGCGGAAACGTATTCATGAAAGTGAACAGGTTGCTGATACCGACATAGTTCACCGCCGCGGCGTAGAGGTCGGGCGTGGATGTCACGCCGGCCAGCGTCGCAAAGCCGCCATAACTGGCACCATAGATGCCCACCCGTTTGGGGTCGGCCACGCCTTGCGCGACCAGCCACTGCACGCCGTCGGTGATGTCGTCCTGCATCTTCAGGCCCCACTGGCCGAAGCTGGCTTCCCAGAATTTGCGGCCATAGCCGGTCGAGCCGCGAAAGTTCATCTGCAGGATGCAATAACCGCGGTTG
>JANPDN010000038.1:0-8405 GCA_031431555.1 Rubrivivax sp. | reverse complement strand
TGGCCGCGGCAGCCCCGACCGCGGCCTTTGTTTTTTGTCGCTCCGCCGCCGCATGCCCCACGCCACCGACCTGTTCCTGACCCCGTTTGAAGGTGGCAATGCGCTGCCGGCCTTTCGTGCCCAAGCGCTGCTGGCGAAGCTGCAGGCGGCCGTGCCGGGTATCGACGGCGTCTCGGCGCAGTATGTGCATTGGGTCGCCAGCGACAACGCACTCGACCCCGGCCAGCACGACCGCATCGCCGCTTTGCTGGACGATGGCCGCCGCGGCGTCGACGCTGGCCGCGACACCGACAAAAGCGCCAAAGCAGGCGAGCTGATCGTCGTCATGCCGCGCCTGGGCTCGCTGTCACCCTGGGCCAGCAAGGCTACCGATATCGCACACAACTGCGGCTTCGACCTGCGCCGCATCGAGCGTGTCACCGAGTTCCGGATTCATCGCATGACCGGCATTCTGGGCGGCCTGGGTGGCGTATTTGGCGCGCCGGCGGCCTTCACACCAGCGCAGCTTGAAGCCATCGCTGCGCTGCTGCACGACCGCATGACCGAGAGCATCGGCTGGCAGCGCGACGACGCCCGCGCGCTGTTCTCACCGCGCGCCAGCGTGCCGATGGTGCATGTCGATCTGCTCGGCCGCGGCCGCGCCGCACTGGTCGAGGCAGACCGCGAATTTGGTCTCGCGCTGAGCGACGACGAAATCGACTACCTGGTCGATGCTTTTGGCGCGAAGTTGCAGCGCAACCCGACTGATGTCGAGCTGATGATGTTTGCGCAGGCGAACAGTGAACATTGCCGGCACAAGATCTTCAACGCTGACTTCATCATCGACGGCGTGGCGCAGCCGATGTCGATGTTCGGCATGATCAGGCACACCGAAAAAACTTCGCCGCAGCACACCATCGTCGCCTACAGCGACAACGCTTCGGTGATGTCAGGCGGCCCGGTCAGCCAGTGGCGACCGGCGGGTTTTACCAACGCCCCGGTGTACCGCGCGCACGAGACCACCGTGCACGTGGTGATGAAAGTCGAGACGCACAACCACCCGACCGCGATATCGCCTTTCCCGGGTGCCGCCACCGGTGCTGGCGGCGAGATCCGCGACGAAGGTGCCACCGGCCGCGGCGCCAAACCGAAAGCTGGCATCACGGGTTTCAGCGTCGGCCACCTGCACCTGCCGGGCGCGACTGAGAGCTGGGAGAGCGCTGCGATTGGCAAGCCGGCGCATATCGCCAGCGCCTTGCAGATCATGACCGAGGGCCCGCTCGGCGGCGCTGCTTTCAACAACGAATTTGGCCGGCCCATCCTGGCCGGCTATTTCCGCAGCTTCGAGCAAAACGTTGCCGGCGTGCAGCGCGGTTATCACAAGCCGATCATGATCGCCGGCGGGCTGGGTGTGATCGATGCATCGCAGACGCACAAGGTGATCTTCCCCGCCGGCACGCTGCTGTTGCAGCTCGGCGGCCCGGGCATGCGCATCGGCATGGGCGGCGGCGCTGCAAGCTCGATGGCCGCCGGCAGCAACACCCAGGCGCTGGATTTCGATTCGGTGCAGCGTGGCAACCCCGAAATCGAACGCCGCGCGCAGGAAGTCATCAACCATTGCTGGGGCCTGGGTGAGAACAACCCGATCCTGGCGATCCACGATGTTGGCGCGGGCGGCATCAGCAATGCCTTCCCGGAGCTCGTCGACGGCGCTGGGCAGGGTGCGACGTTTGACTTGCAAAATGTGCCGGTCGAAGAGACCGGCCTGGCGCCCAAAGAGATCTGGTGCAACGAAAGCCAGGAGCGTTATGTCATCGCGCTCAACCCCGACCTGCTGCCGCTGTTCGAGCAGATGTGCCAGCGCGAGCGCTGCCCGTTTGCAGTCGTTGGCGTGGCCACTGAAAGCCGCCAGCTGGTGCTTGAAGACGGCCCCGGCGGCACGCAGTCGATCGACATGCCGATGAATGTGCTGCTCGGCAAACCGCCGAAGATGCAGCGCGACGTGCAGCGGGTCGCGCGCAGCGAAGCGGCGCTCGACCTCGGCGGCGTCACGCTCGAACAGGCGGCCTTCGACGTGCTGAGGCACCCGACGGTGGCCAGCAAACGTTTCCTGATCACGATCGGCGACCGCACCGTTGGTGGCCTGTCGCACCGCGACCAGATGGTCGGGCCGTGGCAAGTGCCGGCAGCCGATTGCGCGGTGACGCTGGCCGACTTCAGCGGCTGGCGCGGCGAGGCGATGAGCATTGGCGAGCGCACGCCGCTGGCGGCGATCAACGCGCCGGCATCGGGGCGGATGGCGGTCGCCGAAGCAATCACCAACCTGCTCGCCGCGCCGATCGAGTTGTCGCGCGTCAAACTCAGCGCCAACTGGATGGCGGCCTGCGGTGAACCCGGCGAAGACGCGGCGCTGTACGACACCGTCAAGGCGGTCGGGCTCGAGCTCTGCCCGGCGTTGGGCATCGGCATCCCGGTGGGCAAGGATTCGCTGTCGATGCGCACCCGCTGGAGCGATGGCGGCGAGGCGAAACAGGTCGTCGCGCCGGTGTCGCTGATCGTGACCGCGTTTGCCACGCTCGATGACGTGCGCGGCAGCCTGACTCCACAACTGCAAGCCGTTGATTCGGCGCTGATCCTCATCGATCTGGGCTGCGGCCAGGCGCGTCTGGGTGGCTCGATCCTGGCGCAGACGGTGCAGCAGTTTGGCCACGAGGTGCCCGACCTCGACGATGCCGCGCTGCTCAAGTCGCTTGTCGCTGCGGTCAACGAATTGCGCGCTGCCGGGCAGCTGTTGGCCTACCACGACCGCAGCGATGGCGGCCTGTGGGCGGCAGTCTGCGAGATGGCATTTGCCGGCCACGTCGGCGTGAGCCTGAATGTCGACCTGCTGGTCACCGAAGGCGACGGCGTCAGTGACAGCCGCGCTGAAGTCGGCGACGCCAAGAACTGGGCGACACAGGTCGGCGTGCGCCGCGACGAGCTGACGCTGCGGGCGCTGTTCAACGAAGAACTCGGCGCCGTGATCCAGGTGCCGGCTGCGCAGCGCGATACGGTGATGGCGACACTGCGACGGCATGCCTTGAGCCGCCACGCGCATGTCATCGGCAAGCCGAACCAAAGCGCGGCCGTCGAGGTCTGGCGCAATGCCAAGTTGCAGTTCTCAGCGCCGTTGCCGAAGCTGATCGAAGCCTGGGACAGCGTGAGTTGGCAGATCGCGAGGGCCCGTGACTACCCGGCCTGCGCCGACGCCGAACATGCGGGCTTAAGTGACATCACCGGCCCCGGCTTGCACGAACATCTAACGTTCGACCCCAGTCACGACGTCACCAGCGCTTTCGTGAACACGCAGCGCCCGAAACTCGCGATCCTGCGCGAGCAGGGTGTCAACTCGCATCTCGAGATGAGCCACGCGATGCACCTCGCCGGCTTCGACACCTTTGACGTGCACATGAGCGACCTGCAGGCCGGCCGCGCGCGGCTCGACCAGTTCCAGGGTTTTGTCGCCTGCGGCGGTTTTTCTTACGGCGACACCCTCGGCGCCGGCGAAGGCTGGGCGCGCTCGATCCTCTTCAATCCGGCGCTGGCCGAGATGTTTGCGGCCTTTTTCAACCGCCCCGATACGCTCGCTCTGGGCGTGTGCAACGGCTGCCAGATGATGGCCAGCCTGAGCGCGATCATCCCCGGCGCGCAAGCCTGGCCGAAGTTCACCCGCAACCGCAGCCAGCAGTTCGAAGCGCGCCTGTCGCTCGTCGAAGTGCTGAGCGGCCCGAGCCTGTTTTTCACCGGCATGGCGGGCAGCCGGCTGCCTATCGCGGTGGCGCACGGCGAAGGTTTTGCCGACTTCTCGCAGCGGGGTGATGCAGCAAAAGTACAGCGCGCGATGCGCTTCGTCGACGACCGCGGCCGCGCCACCGAAAACTACCCCGCCAACCCCAACGGCAGCCCCGACGGTCTGACCGCGGTGACCACGCCAGACGGCCGCTTCACCGCACTGATGCCGCACCCGGAGCGCGTCTTTCGCAACGTGCAGATGAGCTGGAGCGGCGGTGATATCCGGGCCTACAGCCCCTGGATGCGGATGTTTCAGAACGCGCGGCGGGCACTCGGCTGAGAGGGCGAGCGCGCGATCTGTTCAGGCCTGCTGCCAACGACCGCAGCGGCCCACGCGGTTGCATCAATCGGCCTGAAACCCCGACGCACTGATGACCGGAGTCCACAACGCCTTGTCCGCAGCGAGCCGGCGCGACATCTCGTCGGCACTGCCGGGCGCGGCGCTGAGGCCGAGCTTGTCGAGACGCTCGACGACGTCCGGCGCGTTCAACGCCGCCTGCATGGCGGCGTTCAACCGGTCGACAACGGCGCGTGACATGCCTGCCGGGCCGAAGACGCCAAACCAGGCGCTGGCGTCGATGTCGATGCCTTGTTCCTTGAAGGTCGGCACGCCGGGGAAACGCGGGCTGCGCTGGCCACCACTGAGCGCCAGCATGCGCAGCTTGCCGGCGCGGTGATGTTCGGCAAACTCCGCTGGTGTGTCGAAGCCGATCGGGATCTGGCCACCGAGTAGATTGATGACCATCGGCGCGCCACCTTGAAAGGGCACGTGGGTCAGTTTGACTTTGGCCGCCGCAGCGAGCAGTTCACCCAGAAAGTGCGGCATCGAGCCGGCCGCAGGCGAGCCGTAATTGGCCTGCGCCGGGTTGGCGCGCAGCCAATCGACAAGCTCCTTCATCGTCGTCGCCGGGGTCATCGGCCCGGCGGCCAGCGCGAGCGGGAAGGTCACCGCGTTGCCGACCGGCGTGAAGTCGCGGCTGGTGTCGTACTTGACGCTGCGAAAGACCATCGGCTGCACGACCATCACCGCAAAAGGCGCGAGCATCACGGTCTGACCATCGGGCGCGGCGTCCTTGACCGATTGCGCGGCGATGCGGCCACCGGCGCCGGGTTTGTTGTCGACGATGACCGTCACGCCCAGGCTGTCCTTCATGCGCTCGGCCAACGCCCGCGCGGTGACGTCGGCCGAGCCGCCGGGCGGAAAGCCGACCACGATACGCAGCGGGCCGGTCTGGCCCCAGGCTACCGATGCCGCAAGCAGCGTCAGGACCAGAAAAACCAAATGTCGACCATTCATGGGGACTCTCCGTCAATGGTTGTGTGCGCCAGTCGCGATGCCGCCGCGTCGATCGATGCCGTCAATTCGGCGTAGTTCGAGTTCACCGAAAACTGCGGAAACTTGGCGCTGATGCCGGGCGCCGGATGAATGAAAAACCCGGCATCGGCGGCTTGCAACATGCCGGTGTCGTTGTACGAGTCCCCCGCCGCGATGACCTGGTAGTTGAGGCTCTTCAGCGCATTCACCGCATGCCGCTTCTGGTCGGGCTGGCGCAGTTTGTAGTCAGCAACAAAACCTTCTTCGTCGATCACCAGCCGGTGGCAGAACAACGTCGGCCGGCCGAGCTGGCTCATCAGCGGATCGGCAAATTCGTAGAAGGTGTCAGACAGGATCACGACCTGGAACCGCGAACGCAGATCGTCGAGAAACTCAAGCGCGCCGGCCATCGGCGTCATGCCGGCGACGACCGCCTGGATGTCTGCGAGTTTCAAGCCATGCTGGCGCAGCAGCGCGAGCCGGTAGCGCATCAGCTTGTCGTAATCCGGCTCGTCGCGTGTCGTGCGCGCAAACTCGTTGATGCCGGTGCGCTGCGCAAAGGCGATCCAGATTTCCGGGACGAGCACGCCTTCGAGGTCGAGGCAGACGAGTTGCATGAAGGGGCCGGTGGGGGTGATTTGGGGTGGACGGTGATCGGAGCCGATCGTAGCCGACCGCGTGGGTCAGGCTACAGTCGCGCCGCCACTCGAAGCCGCCAATATGCCAACACCCGCCCAGATTGATGCGCTGCTCGAACTGCTCGAAACGCGCGCTCCGATCGTCGCCATCGAAACCCATGACGAGGCGCGGGTGTTGGCGGTGTTTGAGGCCATCTCCAAGCGACAAACGCGCGAGGTCTGGACCTGGTCTGTCAGCCGCGGGCTGCGCGTCGCGCATGGCCTGAAGCTCAAGCTGCTCGACTTTGACAAAGGCGAGGGCGCGGACTCCAAATCGACGCAGGAGCTGCCCGAGGCGCTGCGCGAAATCGATCGCATGCAAGAAGCCGCGATCGTGGTCCTGCTCGACATCCACCCCTACTTGAGCAACCCGGCGATCACCCGCGCGCTCAAAGAGCTGGCGCTGAAATGTGAAGCGCGTGGGCTGCAGCTGGCCTTTGTCGGCCACCAGATCGAGATGCCGCAGGAGCTGGTGCCCTACAGCAGCCGCTTTGAGCTGGAGCCCATGACGATCGACCGCGTCAAGCGCCTGTTCAACGATGAGATGGCGCGCCGGCGCAGCCTGTCCGGGGCCGATATCGCTGGCTGCCGCGAGACCTTGCAGTCGATGCTGCGCCATCTCGTGGGGCTGCCGGAATCGTCGGTGCGGCATATGGCGCGGCTGACGCTGGGTGATGGCCAGGTGACGGCCAAAGACCTGGCGCGGGTGCTGTCGGCCAAACACGATTCACTCGGCGCGGCTGAGTTGCTGGTGTTTGAGCAGAACCTGCCGCACCTGGACGATGTCGCAGGCATGACCGCGTTGAAGCGCTGGTTGGCGCTGCGCCGCGAGCCGTTTTTGCGGCCCGATGCCACCGGCCTGCCCCCGCCACGCGGGGTGCTGTTGCTCGGCGTGCAGGGCGCCGGCAAGAGCTTGTGCGCGAAGGCGATCGCAGCATCGTGGCAAGTGCCGCTGTTCAGGATGGACTTTGGCGCCTTGTTCGACAAGTTCCAGGGCGAGAGCGAGCGCAAGTTGCGCGATGCGCTGCGCCTGGCCGACACGATGCAGCCCTGCGTGTTGTGGATGGACGAGATCGAAAAAGGCCTTGCCGGCGGCAGTGGTGGCGACGGCGACAGCGGCGCCGGCCAGCGCATGCTCGGCACCCTGTTGACGTGGATGAACGAGCGTCGGTCGAGCGTCTTTCTGGCCGCCACTGCCAACGACATCGAACGCCTGCCGCCAGAGCTGATGCGCAAGGGGCGCTTCGACGAAATCTTCTTTGTCGACCTGCCGGCGCCCGCCGTGCGCGAGGGCATCTTCGGCATCCACTTGAAGCGGCATCGGGTGAGCGTTGATGCGGCTTTGATGCAAGCCCTCGTCGCTGCGAGCGACGGATTCTCAGGTGCCGAAATCGAAGCCGCGGTCATCGCCGCGCGCTACGAGGCGCATGCAGCGTCTACGGCGCCCGATGCGGCCCTGGTGCTCGCTGAATTGAAGCGCACGCGGCCGCTTTCAGTGACCGGCGCCGAGGCTATCGAAGCGCTGCGCAGTTGGGCGTCAGAACGCGCGGTGAGTGCGGATTGAGTCGTGGTGGCGAACCTTGTTAGAGGTCGTCCATCGAGCGACGCCCGCGACCACGGCAGGGCCGAAGCGCTGGCGCCGATGCAGCAGCCCGGATCAGGCCGCCGATTGGCGCTGTTGCGCCGCCAGTGCCGCCGCAAGTAGCCCGGCCAACATGAGCGCGGACGTCGCGGGCTCGGGTATCGACGGCACATCGCCGGGGTGTACCGCCCAGGCCTGAATCTTCAATCCTGGCAGCCACGTGCCCTGCCCGCCTTGGGACATCTCGAAGAGGAAGCGGCTGTCGTCGGGCAGCGGGTATTGGTCGGGGTTGTCGCTCCAGAAGTAGTTCTGCAGGACGTCGGTGACGAGCCTGTTGATCGGCCCGGTGTTGCACGCGCCGGCCAGCGGCGGCAAACCACAATCCCGGCTGTTGCCCAGCGTCACATAGAACATGTCTCCGAGTTCCGAAGCTTTGCCCCAGCCCAGGCCGGGCAGCGCAGAGCCTTCATCGGTGCTCGCATCGGTGCTGCCGCCGAGCCGGAAAGCGCTGCCGTCGATCGGCAACACCCTGGGCAGCCGCCAGCCGGTGACGCCATAAAAGTTCAGGTTTTCGGCCCAGGTCTTGGCGTCGTACCAAGCCATCGCACCACCGGCAGGCGGGACGTCGGCCAGCCGCGCGTCGGCCAGCCAGGTGATCTTCAGCTCGCTGTCGTAGAAGGCGTCGGCCACTTTGTCTCCGTTCAGGTCGCGACCGTGCAGCGTGGTGGTCCAGGTGCCTTGAAACGGGTCGACCGCGCCTTGTGCGGCGCCGGCGAGCAGCAGCGCTGAGACGAGAGCTGCGGCGAGATGCTGGCGAGGAGCGTTCATCGGAACCCTTTCACCGAGTGCGCCCGTGTGCGAGCGCCGAGGGGGAGTGTCATGAAGGCGGGCGGGGGTTCAAAGTCAAGACCTGACCCGGTGTCGTGGATCAAAGCGCCACGGCCAAGCCGCCGCTGAGGGGATCAAGCGTGTCGTTGTGTTGATCAAGCACGGGCGTCGCCATCGCCGCTCCAGCTGCAAG
>JANPDN010000037.1:0-7224 GCA_031431555.1 Rubrivivax sp. | reverse complement strand
CGCGCAGATCGCGCTGCGCACCACCGACGGCCGCATCTCGTTGGCCCAAGGGGGCAGCATCGCCTTCACCCCAGCCGGCGGCACCTTGGCGCTGCGCGCGCCGCAGACCAATCTGGCGTCCGCCGAGCGCGACGTTGCGATCGACGCCGTGAAGTCGACCCTGCAAGGCGTGGCCCACGTCGACATCGAAGCGGCGCGTGTTTTCAGTGGCATCGAGCGTGTCATCGACGGGCCAGCGGACAGCGCCGTGCCCAGCCCGGCGCCTGCGCCTTCACCGGCGCCTTCGCCAGCGCCAGCGCCAACGCCGGCACCAGGCCCGGCGCCTGGACCTTCGCCGAACGGCGGTGTCGGCGCGACAACGGGCGGCACCAACCCACCGCTGCCGCCGCTGGGCAATGCGACGTCGGCGACGCCCGCCGGTGCGCACGCGACCCCCGTGCGCTCGCTGGCCGCCACCGCCCGCGCCGCCGCCGATACGCCGTCAGCGGGCAATGGCCCGACGACGGGCACGACCAATCCGCCGCCGCCGCTGCTGGTCCCAGCGCCAGCGCCAGCGCCGGCACCTGCTCCAGCTCCAGCTCCAGCTCCAGCACCGGCACCTGCGCCTGCGCCAACCGGCGGACAAGGCCCGACCACCGGGGACCGCAATCCTCCTGCGCCGCCGCTTGGAACGGCTCCTGCTCCCGCTCCGACGCCTGCTCCTGCTCCTGCTCCTGCACCTGCACCCGCACCTGCACCTGCACCTGCACCCGCACCGGCACCTGCACCCGCACCGGCACCAGCGCCGGCCACCGCACCACCGCCTGGTCAGTTGACGACCGGGACGCTCGACGCCGAAGCGGCGCTGTTCTCGACGCCACAGATCGCGCAGCGGATTGCGGCGCGTGTGCTCGGGCCAGCGCCCGGCCCGGCGGTCACGGTGCGGGCTGGCATCGAGGTCCGCGCGCCGGGCGCGTTGCAAGTCGAGGCGCCGTTGTCGTTCGACGCGCCGGCGCTCGCACCCGCCGGGCAGGCCTCGGTCGGTGGTGTCGCCGTCACGTTGCGGGCGGCGGGCGATGTCCAGATCGCACGCAGCGTGCAGACCGGGTTCACGGCCTCCGCAGCGTCACCCGATGGCCTGCCGGCGGCCGGGTCTGCCGGGGACTTGCGTGTCGTCGCCGGTGCCGATCTGGCATCGGCCGACCTGCTGGCAACCCGCCGCGGCGCGGCTGAGCTCGTTGCTGGTTCGCTGCGCATCGGCGCCGCTGGCAATGGCGGCTCGACACCGCTAACGGTTCACCTGCGCAGCAGCAGCGGGGCGGTCGAGGTCGCCGCGGCGCTCGATGTGCAGCTCGTCAACACACGCGCGGCGATCATGACCACCGGCCGTTCGTTCTTCACCTCGGCCGCCGCGGCGGCCACCACCGGCCAGCCCGACCTGTCATCAGCCGCGCTCGATCTGGTGCCGGCCGACAACGACGAAGCCGCGTTGAACCCTTTCCTGGCCGGTGGCGGGCGGGTGTCCGTGAACGCCGGCCGCGATGTCATCGGCACGCCGGCCAGCGCCGACAGACCCTATTTCACCAACTGGTGGTGGCGCTCGCGCGGCGAAGGCTTTGGCATCTGGTGGAGCCGCTTCGACCGCTACGGCAGCGGCGTCGCGACCTTCGGTGGTGGCGACGTGCAAGTCAGCGCAGGCCGCGACCTGCGCGGCTTGAGTCTGGCTGCTGCCGGCAGCGGCTGGGTCGCGCCCGCAGGCCTGCGCAGTTTTGGCGGCGGCTCGATCGCGGTCGACGCCGAACGCGATCTGCTCGGTGGCCAGATCTTTGCCAGCGGCGCGCGGCTCGACGTGCGTGCTGGCGGCACGCTGGCGCCGGTTGAAGGCACCGCGGCCCTGCAACTGATGCACCAGGCGACGCAAGTGCGGCTGCAATCCCGCGGCGATCTGGCGCTGGCCAGTGTGCGCAGCGCCGGCCTGAGCGCGCCGGTGATCGATAACAACAGCGCTGGCGACGCGGTGCTGCAAGGCCTGGACAACGGCGCAGCGCTGCACGCCGTCAGCGCCACCGGCAATGTCGGGCTGGCCAACCTGGCGCAGCCGACGGCCCCCGGTGTGCCGCTGGCATCGACCTGGTCGGCGCTCGGCGCGGTGATCCCCGCCGCAGCGACACTCGTCGCACCGGCGGGCAGCGTGCGCCTGGGCGGCAATGCCGTGCAGCAGCCGGCCGCGGCCGATGCGCGCCTGCACCTGCTCGGCGCGCAGAGCGTGGGCGTGACCAACCTCAGCGTGAATGCGCGCGACGCCAGCGCATTGCTGCGGGTCAACGAACTCAGCGCTGCGGCCGAAGACCTGGCAGCGCGTCGGCGCAGCGACGGCGGCCGGCTCGACACCAGCACCCGCGACGCGGTGCGCTTGGTCTCGACGCAGGACGATGTGGTGTTCACCGGCACGCTGGTCTCGGCCCGCCCGGTGCGCGTGGTGGCTGCGCGCGATGTCGTGCTCGAAGGCAGCGGCAACCTGCAGGTGCAGCACCAGCCCGCCGGTGCCGGGCTCGAAGTCTCGACCGTCGATGCCGGGCGCGACATCGTGGCGCGGGGAGGCGGTGCGATCGCCGGTATCGAGATCGGTGGCCCGGGTGACCTGGTGCTCGCCGCTGGCCGGCATGTCGACTTGGGTGTCGGCGCCGGCCTGGTGGCGGTGGGCAACCAGCGCAACAGCACCTTGTTGCCCGAGCAGGCGTCGAACATCACCGTCGTTGCAGCGTATGCCGCCGACAGCGATCTTGCAGCGGCAATAGGCCGCGGTTTTGCGGCGCTGGGTGCACGCGCTTTGTTGGCCGACAGCGGCGGCTTGTATGCCTGGCTCGCGGTGGCAGCCGGGCGCAGCGGCGAAGGTTTTGCCGGCCAACCGGTCGATCAGCGGCTGACGCTTGCGGCGGCCTTGCTGGGCGACAGCGCCGCTGCTGCGCAAGCGCGTTTTACACGCCAGGTTCCGGCCTGGCGCGGCCTGGATGACGCAGCCGCGCAGCAGGCGCTGGCCGCTGCCGAGCCGGCGCTAAAAGAGCGCGCGGTCGAGGCGCTGTTGTCGTTTGCGCTCGAGGCCGCGCCGGCCGCGGTGCGCAGCGGCTACGTCGACCAGGCGCTGCAGCGGCCGAGCCCGTACCTGACCGGCTTGCGCGAGCATATTCAGCGCAGCACTGGCAACGCGGTCAACGCTGGTGAGGTACTCAGCACCTTCGAGACGCTGCCGCGCGCGCAGCAATTGGCTTGGCTGGCGCAGGTGCTGCAAAGCGAGCTGCGCAACGCCGGCCGTGACGCCTCCGCCAAATCCGGCAGCGATCGCGAAGCGGCTTATGCCGCCGGGTATCTGGCCTTCGATGCGCTGTTTCCCGGCGTGCGCCAGCGTGGTGACATCGTGCTGCCGACGAGCCAGATCAAAACCGTGCAGCCGGGCAGCATCACGCTGCTCGCGCCGGGTGGCGGCGTGAATGCCGGTGAAGTCACCGGCAGCACCCGCAAGCGTGCCAACGAACTCGGCATCGTGACGGTGGCCGGCGGTGGCATCTTCGCCGCCACGCGCGACAACTTCGACGTCAACCAGTCGCGCGTCTTCACGCTGCGCGAGGGCAACGTGCTGCTCTGGTCGTCGGACGGCAATATCGATGCCGGCCGCGGCGCCAAGACCGTCACCGGTGCGCCGGCGCCGGTGCTGCGCCTGGACGACGAAGGGCGGCTCGTGCTCGACACCTCGGGCTCGTTCAGCGGCAGTGGCATCGCGGTGCTCGACAGCGGCAGCGCGCTCGACCTCTACGCGCCACGCGGCGAGATCAACGCCGGCGAGGCCGGCATCAAGTCGCTCGGCAATGCCTTCTTCGGCGCGGTGCGTTTTGTCGGTGCCGACAACCTCGCGGTCGGCGGCGTCAGTGTCGGCGCACCACCGGCAGCACCGAGCGGCGGCGCCACCGCCGGCCTTGCCTCGCTCGGCCAGTCAGCGACCTCGGCAGGCAGCCAGGCGACGTCACAGAAGGACGACGAAGACGAACGCAAAAAGCGCCGCAACCGCCGCAACGTGTTTCTCGAATTTCTCGGTTTTACCCAGGGCGAGTGACGCCTCAACACCAGCTCCATTTCTGACCACCGATTGCCGATTGCCACCCATGCGCGCAGCCCTCACGCTCCTTTTGTTATTGACCTTCAGCCCCTGGTCCCAAGCCTGGTGGGACAAGGCCTGGACGCAACGCACCCGCGTCGTACTCGACACCTCGGCGCAAGGGGTGCCGACGAGCGAGCCGGTGCAGAGCTTCGCGCTGGCGCTGCGGCTGCACAGCGGCAATTTCGACTTCGTCGCGGCGCAACCCGATGGCGCCGACCTGCGTCTGGTGGCCACCGACGACAAGACGCCGCTGGCTTTTCGCATCGAGCGCTGGGACGCGACCAACGAACTCGCGGTGGTCTGGGTGCTGGTGCCGACCTTGGCGCCGGGCAGCGACAAAAACCTGCTCTACGTTTACGCCGGCAATGAAAAAGCGCGCGCCGACCCGGCCGCGGCCAACGCCACCGGGTTCGATGCCAGCGTGATGGCGGCGCTGAACTTCGCGACCCCCGACGGCGCCGATGCAGCGCAGCGCTGGAAGTCCGCCGCCGCGATCACACTCGACAACAACGGCCTCAGCGGCAGCGCGCTGCGGCTGAGCGGCACGCCCGCAGTCTGGCCGGCGAGCGATGCCGTGCGCGCCGCGGCCAACGGCGCTTGGAGTCTGAGCCTGTGGGTCAAGGCCGATGCGGTGGACCGCGGCACGCTGGTTCAGCAAGGCCCGCTCAGCCTGACCGTGCAAGGCGGGCGCTTGCAGTTGCGTCTGGGCGCTGCCAACGTCGCCGGGGGTGAGCTGCGGCCGGGTGTCTGGACGCATATCGCGGCGACCCTGGCGCAAGGCAAGGCAGCGCTCTACATCGACGGCAAACCCGCCGCGCAGGGCGACATCGTGCTGCCGGCGATCGAAGGCGAGTTGCGTGTCGGCGATGGTTTCAGCGGCAGCATCGATACGCTGCAAGTCGCCGGCAGCCAGCGCAGCGCGGCCTGGATCGCACTCGCCGCGGCCTCTCAAGGCATCGACAACAAACTCGTTCGCGCGACGATCGAGCAAGAAGGCGCGGACGCCGAAGGCGCCAGCCCGGGGTACCTGGGCGTGCTGGTCAAGAACCTGACCGTCGACGCCTGGGTCGTGATCATCATCTGCGGTCTGATGCTGCTGATCGCGGTGTGGGTGATGGTCGCCAAGGCAGTGCTCGTGAACCGCGCCGACAAGGCCAACCGGGGTTTCCTGAAGCACTTTCGTGCCGCTGAAGACAACCTGCTCGACCTCGGCGGGCCGCACCCGCATTCGAGCCTGTTCACCCTGTACAGCGCCGGCGTGCGCGAGCTGAAAAAACGCAAGGTTGGCACGCCCAGCGCGCCGGCGGCGGGCTTGAGTGGGGCGTCGCTCGATGCCGTGAAAGCCGCGGTGGATGCCGATGTCGTGCGCGAAACGCACCGCCTGAACTCGCAGATGGTGCTGCTCACGATCGCGATCGCCGGTGGCCCCTTTCTCGGCCTCTTCGGCACCGTGGTCGGCGTGATGATCACCTTCGCCGCCATCGCGGCCGCTGGTGACGTCAACGTCAACGCCATCGCACCGGGCATCGCCGCGGCGCTGCTGGCCACGGTGGCCGGCCTGGGCGTGGCGATCCCGGCGCTGTTTGGCTACAACTACCTGGCCGTGCGCATCAAGGGCATCTCGTCGGACATGCAGATCTTTGTCGACGAGTTCATCACCCGCGTCGCCGAGATCTACGGCGCACGTTGAAGCCGGAGCACTGACGATGGCCGCCGACATCAAGAGCGACAACCAGCCCTACGACGACATCAACATCACGCCGATGCTCGATCTGGCCTACGTGCTGCTGGTGACTTTCATCATCCTGACCACCGCATCGGTGCAGGGGGTGCGCGTCAACTCGCCGACCACGCAGGCGGCCAACAACCTGGCCAAGCCGCAGACCCGCGCGATCACGATCACCGCCGACGGCGCGACCTTTCTCGACGCCTACCCGGTGACGCCCGAGCAACTCAGCAACAGCCTGGCCCAGCACAAGGCGGCCAACCCGGCGCTGCCGCTGGTGCTGAAGGCCGATGCCCGCGCGCCCTACGACAAGGTGATGGAAGTGCTGGAGATCGCCAAGCGGCTGGACATCACCGAAATTGGCCTCGTCACCAAGCGCGCTGCGCCCTGACCGGAGCCCTGCCATGAAGATCCAGGACGACAGCAAACCCTACGACACCATCAACGTCACGCCGATGCTCGACCTGGCGTATGTGCTGCTGGTGGTCTTCATCCTGATGACCACCGCATCGGTGCAGGGCATGTCGATCAGCCTGCCCAAACCGAGCAACAAACCGAGCACCGAACAGCACGAGTTGAAGATCGTGCAGGTCATGCCGGGTGGTGCGCTGCTGCTCAACGGCGCACCCGTCAACGTCGACGAGCTTGAGCGCCAACTGGTCGCCGCGAAGGCACGCGACCCGAAGATGACGGTGGCGATCAAGGGTGACGGCCGCGCGCAGTACGACGCCGTGATCGCCGTCATCGACCTGTGCAACCGCCTGGCGATCAACATGGGCCTGGTCACGGCCCGCATCGGGACCTGAGCCTATGAACAAATCCGACACACCCGCTCGTGCGCTCCGGGCGGCGCCGCTCGTCGTTGCAAATGCTCGCCATAGCCCGAGCTATGGCTGTGCTTTGCGCCTAGATCGCCACCGCCCGCAGCACCCGCTCGGGCGCGCCGGATTCATTCATAGGCTCTGAGGATGTCCGCACTCGCCGAAGACAGCATCGACCGCGGCGTCTGGAAGCGCCGGGCGCTGCAATGGGGTGGCGCGCTGGTGGCGATTGCGCTGGTCGCCGCGCTGGCTTGGTGGCTCAAAGGTCTGGGTGGCAATTCGACTGCGCCCAAGCGCCAGGTGGCGCGCATCTCGATCCTGCCCGACACCCCGCCGCCGCCCAAAGAAGAAAAACCTCCACCACCGCGCGACGAGCCCAAGCAGGTGGTGCGCGAGGAGCAGCTCAAAGCAGCCGAGGCGCCCAAGCCCGCCAATGAGCCGCTGAAGATGGAAGGCGCTGCCGGTGATGGGCCGAGCGCTTTTGCTGCCGGCAGCGTGCGCAATGAGTACAGCGGCGGCCCACCCAGCACCGGCGCGCCGGCAGC
>JANPDN010000036.1:0-1711 GCA_031431555.1 Rubrivivax sp. | reverse complement strand
CGTTCGCGCGCCTTGCGCAAGGCATAGACGGTGCGCCGGGTGACCACTTCGCGGCGGTGCTCGAGAAAGACCTCGAGCAGGGTCTTCAGATTGCACAGCTTCGGTTGGCCGTCGATGAGCGCGACCATATTCATGCCGAAGGTGTCTTGCAGCTGGGTCTGTTTGTACAGATTGTTCAGCACCACCTCGGGCACTTCGCCGCGCTTCAGCTCGATCACCACGCGCATGCCGGACTTGTCGCTCTCATCCTGGATATGGCTGATGCCGTCGATCTTCTTTTCGTGCACCAGCTCGGCCATGCGCTCGAGCAGCGTCTTCTTGTTCACCTGGTAAGGGATCTCGTCGACGATGATCGACTGGCGTGCACCCTTGTCGATATCCTCGAAGTGGCAGCGGGCGCGCATGATGATCTTGCCGCGGCCGGTGCGGTAACCCTCGCGCACGCCGTTGACGCCGTAGATGATTCCGGCGGTCGGGAAGTCTGGCGCCGGGATGATCTCCATCAACTCTTCAACGGTCGCCTGCGGTGCTTTGAGCAGATGCAGGCAGGCGTCGATGACTTCACTCAGGTTGTGCGGCGGGATGTTCGTCGCCATGCCGACCGCAATACCAGCCGAGCCGTTGACCAACAGGTTCGGCACACGTGCCGGCAGCACCAGCGGTTCACGCTCGGAGCCGTCGTAGTTGGGCCCAAAGTCGACCGTTTCCTTGTCGATATCGGCGAGCATCTCGTGCGCGATCTTCGACAGGCGGATCTCGGTGTAGCGCATCGCCGCGGCGTTGTCGCCGTCGACCGAGCCGAAGTTGCCTTGGCCGTCGACGAGCATGTGGCGCAGCGAAAAATCCTGCGCCATGCGCACGATGGTGTCGTAGACGGCGGTGTCGCCATGTGGGTGGTACTTGCCGATCACGTCACCAACGATGCGCGCACTCTTCTTGTAGGGTCGGTTCCAGTCGTTGTTCAACTCGTGCATCGCAAACAGCACCCGCCGGTGCACTGGCTTGAGGCCGTCACGCGCATCGGGCAAGGCCCGCCCGACGATCACGCTCATCGCGTAGTCGAGATAAGAACGCCGCATTTCCTCTTCGAGGCTGATGGGCAGGGTTTCTTTGGCGAACTGGGTCATGCGCGGGGCGCGACAGCGCGGGGCCGTCATGCATAGAAGGGCTGGCTCGCCCGGGGAAGGGTGGGATTCTAAGCGTCGCCACTTGTCGCTATGGCGCAACAAGACGCGATGTGTCGTGCCTTGCAGGGGCCAAAATGCTGACGCGGCGAAGCCCTATGGCACAATCATTTGTCGGAGGCAGATGCACGCGATAGCGTGTGTTTGCTCGCACATTTCGCTCCGTTTTGGACGTAACGCAGACGACTGCGGCTTTCCTCGAGAGGAGAATCATGAAGAACTTGAACAAGGTGGCGGTGCTGTTCGCATCAGTAGCGCTCGCCGCCCCGTTGGCTGTTTTTGCCCAAGCCAAGACCATTGACAACTGGCGTGCCGCCGATGGCACGACGTGGAGAAACGGGAACGGTGAGCTCTGCTGGCGTGATGCCAACTGGACCCCGGCCACCGCCGCCGAGAAGTGTGATGGCGCTCCGCCGCCGCCCGCACCTGCTCCCGCTCCGGCACCCGCGCCGCCTGTTGCGCCGCCGCCCCCGCCGCCGGCTGCGCCCCCGCCGGCACCTGCCGCCGCGCCGGCACCGGCAGTCGTG
>JANPDN010000035.1:0-38220 GCA_031431555.1 Rubrivivax sp. | reverse complement strand
GCCAACAACCTGACCGAGTAGTCGAGCGCACCGATTCACGCCACGCCACAGGCCGCAACGATGAAGATCACCGACGTCACGCTGACGCTGTTCACCTGGGACGGCCTGGAGCCGGCGAGCTACTCGGCGCATATCCGCTCGACACGCACCTCCTGTGCGCTCGGGCTGCTGCAACTCCACACCGATGACGGACCGGTCGGCCGCGCTTTTGTCGGCTCGCCGGTATCGCCGGCTGACGCCGACGCGCAGCGCCTGATCGATGTCCTCAAACCCATCGTGATGGGTTGTGACCCGCTGCGCCGCGAAGAGCTGCACCGGCGCATGTGGGCGCGGGTGCGGGCGGCGACGGTGCGCACCGTTGGCGCGATCGACGTGGCGCTGTGGGATCTCGCCGGCCAGGTCGCCGGGCTGCCGATCCACGCGCTGATCGGCACCTTTCGCAGCAGCCTGCCGGTGTATGCCAGCTCGCCGGCACATGACAACATCGAGGCCTATTGCGAAGAAGCGCTGCGCTGGAAGGCGCGCGGTGTGGCGGCCTACAAGGTGCACCCGCCGGGCCCCTGGCGCCACGACATCAAGATCTGCGAAGCGGTGCGCGCTGCGGTCGGTGATGCGCATACCTTGATGCTCGACGCGAGCTGGAGCTACGACTACCCGACCGCGCTGCGCGTCGGCCGCGCCATCGAGGCACTTGGCTACCACTGGTTTGAAGATCCGATGGGCGAGTGGAGCATCCCCAACTACGTCAAGCTGCGCCAGAAGCTCGACATCCCGCTGATGGCCACCGAGCTGCCCTTTGCCGGCTTCGATACCTACGCCCCCTGGATCATGGCGCAGGCGACCGATTTCCTGCGCGGCGACGTCGCCTTCAAGGGTGGCATCACGAACATGATCAAGACCGCGCACCTGGCCGAGGCCTTTGGCATGAACTACGAAATCCACCACGGCAGCAATTCGCTCGGCAACGTCGCCAACCTGCATGTCGCGGCAGCGATTGCCAACTGCGAATATTTCGAGCTGCTGCTGCCCGAAGCGAACAACCGCTACGGCCTCGTCGAAGAAATCGAGGTCGATGCGCAGGGCCATGTGCATGCCCCGATGGGCCCGGGCCTCGGGGTCGATGTCGACATGGATCTGGTGCGGCGCAAGCAGATCGCGGTGCTGCGCTGAGGGCGAGTCTCGGCAGGATCCCTGCCGTTGGCATTGCCGTGGCTCTTCGGGCCAGTCAGCGCGCCAGTGCGGTGGCGGCGCCTTCGTTCTCCGGCCCACGCTCGCGGGGGAATGCTTCTGGTGATCCAACGCCCTGCCATCAATACCAGCGTCGGTGACCCGCCGGGAGTGGCGACCGCGAATGGGGCCTGCGCCCGAAGACACCACCACCGCCCTGCAATCCTGCGGTGGCCCTTGGGCAGGGACAGCCAATCGAAGTGGGCAGGCGGCTTGGGTTTGCGAGCGTAGGCCCCATTCGCGGTCGCCGCACGCTATGGGTGCGAAGGCGGTGTTGATGAGGTGATCGTCGGGCCCATCGAGCGCCGCCCCGCGAGCGTGGGCCGAAGAGCGCAGGCCCGGGCCGCCTGCCTCGCGCGGTCTTGAACTTGACGTGCCCGGTGCACAAAGGCCGCCAATCGCCTCACCAGCGCTTGTGGTCGATCGCGTGTTCTCTTGCTGTGCGATTGAAAGGCAATCCGATTGAATGCGACTACTCAACCCTGCCGATGCGCCGCACGGCGTTGATCATGAGCTTGGCGTCGGCGTCCCAATAGGTCTGGAACTCCGGCGCGTCGAGGTATTCGATCGGGCTGCCGGCGCGGTTGATGACCGCCACCACCTGGGCATCAGCAGCGACCTTTTTCGCCGCGGCGCGCAACCGCTGCACGACCGCATCCGGCGTGCCGGCCGGCACGAACAGCGCCGACCACTGCGCAAACTGCGCCGCGTAACCGGCTTGTTTGAGGGTCGGCACTTCTGGCAGCGACACCAGTGGCTTGTCGCCCCAATGAGCCAGCGCGCGCAGCTTGCCGGCCCTGACTTGGGCAGCGACGGTTGACGGCCCGCTGGCCACCGCATCGACCTGGCCGCCGAGCAGCGCCAGCAGCGCCGGCCCGGCGCCGGTGTAGGGGATGTGGACCAGGTGCAAGCCGGCGCTGGCCTTGAGCATCTCCATCGGCACATGCATCGTGCCGTAGTTGCCCGAGCTGCCGTAGTTGTACTTGCCGGGCTTGCTGCGGGCATCGGCGACAAATTCGGCCAGCGTCTTCCACGGCGCATCGGCGCGCACGACCAAAACCGTCGGGTCGGCGGTGAAGCGTGCGATCGGTACAAACTGGCTCAACGTGAAGGCCGGCTTGCGGCCGAGCAGCAGGTCGGCCTCGGGCAGGATCGAGATCGACGACAGGCTCAGCAGCAGCGTGTAGCCGTCGGCCGGCGACCGCGACGCGGCGCCGATGCCTAACGCGCCACCTGCACCGACCTTGTTTTCAACGACCACCGGCTGGCGCAGCTCGCGGGCCAGCGCCTCGGCGACCGGCCGCGCCACGGTGTCGGCGACACCGCCGGGCGGGAAGGGCACGATCATCGTGATCGGTTTGTCGGGGTAGGGTGTTTGTGCCGCGGCGGCGAGGGCCAGGCCGCCGAACAGCAACGCGCCGAGGTGCAGCCCAAGACGCGCCCCGAGAAGTGCCCCAAGAAGCGCCCCAAGACGCGATCGAAGACGCGCGCCGAGAAGCGCGTCGAGGCGGTGTCGCGAAAATTGTTGAATGTTGCTGGTGTTCAAGGTCAGGCCCTCGGTGTCGGCGTGAATTCGATGCTCGATGGTAGTTGCCACTGTGCCGGCCCCGAAGAGTGACATATGCACACCCCGGTGGGCCCGGCCGGTGGTGCTTGCCGATCAAGTTGGCGCGCCGCATGGCCGAAGAAGCAGGAGCGGGGGCCCCGGGGCCGCCCGGTTGGTTCATCCACTCCTGGAATCGGTGCATGTCAAATTCGGTTGCGGTCGGCGAGCTTCGGGTCGGGATGTTTGTTCATCTCGACCTGGGTTGGATGTCGCACCCTTTCCCCTTGTCGAGCTTCAAGATCAGCTCGCCCGACCAGATCGAGACGATCCGTGGCCTGGGCCTGAAGGCGCTGCGCTGGGCGCCGGAAAAAAGCGACCCGGTCGATACGCCGGCGCCAGCGGCGGCGTTGCCAGCGGCGGCACCAGCGCCGGCCCTGTCTGCGGCCGAGTCGGCCGAACAGGCCGCGGCGCAGCTGCGTCAGGCGCAAGTCGCGCAACAGCGCCAGGCGACCCAGCTTTGTGAGGCACAGTACGCCGAGGCCAGCCGGGCCTGGTGTCAGGCCCTGGGCCGCGTCGCGGTCGACCCCGGCCAGGCCCGCACCGAGACCGAATCGCTGACGCGGGCGCTGTTGGACAAGATGCTCGGCGCGCAGGAGATGTGCATCCGCGTGCTCAATACCGCGGCCGGCGACAGCGCTGGCGCCCACGCGATGAACGTTGCCGTGATCTCGCTGCTGATGGGCCGCAGCTTCGGCCTGGGCGAGCAGGAGATGCTCGACATCGGCGTCGGCGCGATGCTGCACGACGTCGGCAAACTCGATCTCGCCGAACGCCTGCGCCATGCCGACGAATCCTTTTCGAGCGCCCAGATGCACGCCTACCGCGAGCATGTCGCGCATGGGGTTGCGCAGGCCCGCCGCATGGCGCTGTCGCCAGGGGCGACCCTCGTGCTGGCGCAGCACCACGAACATGCCGACGGCAGCGGTTTCCCGCTCAATCTGGCCGGCGAGCGGATTTGCACCGGCGCGCGCATCGTGGCGCTGGTGAACCGCTTCGACAATCTCTGCAACCCGTCGGTGCTGGCCCGCGCGGTAACGCCGCACGAGGCCCTGTCAGCGATGTTTGCCCAGCACCGCAGCCGGTTTGACGCCGCGATGCTCAACGGCTTCATCCGCATGATGGGCGTCTACCCGGCGGGCTCGGTGGTGCAGCTCACCGACGATCGGTACGCGATCGTGATGACCGTCAACTCGTCGCGGCCGCTGAAGCCGCGGGTGCTCGTTCACGACGCCAAGGTGCCGGCATCGCAGGCCCTGCACCTGAACCTGGAAACCACGCCCGACCTGGGCATCCGGCGCAGCGTGCGCGCGGCGCAACTGCCCGCCGCAGCGCTCGCATATCTCGCGCCGCGGCCGCGGGTTTTGTACTACTTCGAGGCGGCGCCATCAGGCGCGGCGGCCACCGCGGCGCCCTCGGCCGCCGGGGGCCTTGGTTGACCGCCCTTGGCGCCGCTGCCTGGTCGGCTCTGCTGACGAGCCTGCCGCAGCCGGCATGTCTGGTTGACGCCGGCACGCTGCGTGTTGTGGCGGCAAATGCTGCGGCGCACAGCCTGCTCGGGCGCACGCCCGGCGAGCTGCTTGGCGAGGCCGCCGCGGCGCTGCTGCTGACGCCCGAAGACGACGCCTATTGGCGCGACGCCGCAGCCGGCGTGGTGGCGTCGCTGGAGTCCGAGACCATTGTGGCGACGTCCGAGGGGGCTGCCCGGCATGTCAGCCGCAGCATCCGGCCGGTGTCGAGCCCGGTGGCGAATGCCGGTGGCCAAGGGCCTGCCGCGACCCCAAGCCACTACATGGTGATGCTGGTCGACCGCACCGCGACCCGCGAGGCCGAAGACCACCGCGAGATGGCGCTGGCGGAATTGCAGGCCACACTGGAGGCGACTGCCGACGGCATCTTGGTGACCGACCTGGCCGGCCGCATCCGCGCTTTCAACGGCCGCTTCGCCACGCTCTGGGCGCTGCCTGCCGACCTCGCAGCAGGTGCGCCACAAGACGAGGCGGTGCACGACTGGCTGCGCCGCAGCGTCGAACATGGTGACGCCTACCAGCGCCGCCTGAGTGCGATCGCCGAAGCCAGCACCGCGCAGGCGGTGGACCGCCTGGCGCTGCACACCGGGCAGGTCTTCGAGCGTGTCGCGCGGCCGTTGTGGTTGCGCGGGCGGCCGATGGGGCGGGTGTATTCATTCCGCGACCTGACCAAAAGTGTCGCCGCCGACCAGCGCATCCACGAGCTGTCGCACACCGACGCGCTGACCGGCCTGGCCAACCGCGGCCAGCTCGCGCACCGCATCAGCGCGGCCAGCTCGGGCCTGGCCGGCGAGCCGGCGCCGTTTGCATTGCTGCTCGTCGACCTCGACCGCTTCCGCGCCATCAACGAAGGATTTGGCACCGACACCGGCGACCAGGTGCTGCGCGAAGTCACCCAGCGGCTGCGCAGTTGCAGCCGCGATGGCGACCTTGCAGCACGCATCGGGGGCGATCAGTTTGCGCTGCTTGTTCACCGCGCCGATGTGGCCGCCGCTGAGACCGCTGCGCGGCGTGTGCTCGACGCCGTCGCGCAGCCCTGCGCTGTCGACGGTGCGGCCTTCACGGTCACCTGCAGCGTCGGTATCTCGCTCTTTCCACAGCATGGCGCCGATCTCGATGAACTGATGCGTCACGCTGAATCGGCGGTGCGTCTGGTCAAGCAGGCCGGCCGCGCCAGTTGGCGCATCAGCCCGGCACGTGGCAAGGTCGACCGGCGCGCCAACATGCGGCTGGACCACTCGATGCGCCAGGCCCTGACGGCGCAGCGCTTCCGGCTGCACTACCAGCCGCAGGTCGATCTGAATACCGGCGCGGTGGTCGGTGCCGAAGCGCTGCTGCGCTGGCGCGATGCCGAGCTTGGTGACGTCTCACCGGGCCGCTTCATCCCGGTCGCCGAAGAGACCGGCTTCATCATCGCCATCGGCGACTGGGTCATGGGCCAGGCGGTGCGCCAGGCCGCGGCGTGGCGCGACCAGGGCCACGAGCTGCCGGTGGCGATCAACGTCTCGGCGCTGCAGTTTCAGCAGCCGGGTTTTGTCGACCGGGTCGCCACCGTGCTCGCCGCGCATGGCCTGGAGCCGCGCTGGCTCGAACTCGAGCTCACCGAATCGATCCTCGTGCACGATGCCGAAGACACCCTGAACCGGCTCAACGCGCTGGCGCGGCTGGGGGTCAAGCTGTCGATCGACGACTTCGGCACCGGGTATTCGAGCCTGTCGTACCTGAAGCGTTTTCCGATCGACAAGCTCAAGATCGACCGCAGTTTTGTGCAAGGCCTGCCGACTGACGAAAGCGACGCCAGCATCGTGCGCGCGATCGTGCAGATGGCGCAGGCGCTGGGCATCCGGGTCATCGCCGAAGGCGTCGAGACCGAAGGCCAGCGTGCGTTTTTGCAACACGCCGGCTGCGGCCAGTTCCAGGGTTTCCTGTTCGCGCCGGCACTCGACGCGGCACGCCTTGTCGAGCGCCTGCCCGCGGTGGCGCGGTTGTCGGCGCCGAGCGCGGCCGACAGCGGTGCGCAGCGCGCCAGCCGCAGCCAGCATGTCAGGCTGGTCCGCGCCTGAATGGCTGAAAGCCTGAACCGCTGAACCGCCGAACCGCCGTGCCGAACCGCGCGACGCGCTTCAGGCCACAGCACCGTGCCCGCGTTGCCGCGGCACAATCGCCGCTTTGGACGCGGGCGCAGCGATGATCTACAAGTTCAAGAGCAAGGCCAGCGGCGACATCATCATGCTCGGCGAGCATGGCGACATGGTGCTGCGCCTGCTCGGCCGCGAGCCGGCACCCAAAGGCATTGTTGAAGTCGTTGACATGGCCGCGGCGATCACCACGTTGCGCCGGGCGGCTGATACCGCCGATGTGGCTGTCGATGCCGCGCAGCGCGCCGACGGTGATCCCGACAACCGGGTCTCGCTGCGCCGCCGGGTCTGGCCGTTGATCGAGATGCTGCAGCGCGCGCAGGCGGCTGCAGTGCCGATCGTTTGGGGCGTTTGACATCGGGCTGCGGCCGCGGCGACCGCAGCCGCAGCCGCCCGCGTGCTCCTGAGCCTACCGGCGGACCTCGCGCCAGGCGTTTTTCGCCGGCAGGATCTTGGCGCCGCAGATGAGCTTTTTCTTCCACGGGTTGCCGTCTGAATCCTGGCCGGCACCGACGATGCGGTTGTTGCAATCCGGCGGCGGGGGCGGGCCGCCCGGCACGGGTGGGTCGCCCGAGGTGCCGCCGACCGTGCGCAGTGCGGTCACCGCCGACGAGTTGCTGGTGTCCGACAGCGTCAGGCTGACAAAATCCGCCTCGGTGACCTTCTGGCCCGACAGCGTATCGACCAGGTAGAGGTGCGAGCGCGCGGTGCAGTCGGCGCCGCCGTTGAAGTTGGCGGTGAAGGCCAGCGCGCCGTAGGCGATCGTCGGCTGGGTATTGGCCTGCTGGCCGGCCGGCAGGTCGAAGTACCAGCCGCGCTGGGTGGTCCAGTTGACGAGCGCGCCGGTCACCGTGTCGGTGGCCACGTTGTAGGTCTGCGGCAGCAGTGTGGTGCGGGCGTTGCTCAGCGTCGCGCCATCGGTGATGGCGTACATCGTCTGCACCGCGGCGCTGCCGAAGTCGCCGATATCGAGCAGGCGCCCGGTGCCGACAAAGACCACCCGCTGGCCCTTGTGAATGATCAGCTCGGGCGCCGTCGTCACCGGCTGCACCGCGCCGGTCGGGCCACGCAGCTGGGCTATCTTGTTGACCGCGCCGCTCGCGCCCGGCAGCAGATCGAGGTCGAAGCGCAGCACGTTTCCGAGCAGGTCACCGGCGTAGACATAGCGCACCGTGCCGTTGTTTTCAGAGAACGCCGACATGTGCGTCAGGCCGGCCTCGGTGGCCAGCGAGCCGTCCGTGGTGACGTACTCCTTGATCACCGCGCCGGTGTCGGCATTCAGCACCCACAGGCGCCCCTTGCCGTCGAAGGTGTTGTTGTAGCCCGAGGTCACGAGCACGACCCAGTTCGCGCCGACCTTGACGATCGCCGGGCGGCCCAGCGCCTGGCCCATCTTGGACAGCGTCGTTGCGTCGCCGACGGCGGGGAATTCCCATTTGACCTTGGCCGCCAGGCCGGCTTCATCGAGCCCGCGCGGCGCGGTGACGTCGAGCGCGTAGTAGGTGCGCCCCGCCACGCCCATGCCGGCGACGAGCAACTTGGTGGTGCCGATCTTGCGCACCACCGGCGAGCCGTCGAGCTTGGTCTTGAAGGCATAACCACGTTCGCTGGTCTGGCCGACATCGGCCAGCACGTCGCGTGGCACGAAGGCCCAGAGCTCCTTGCCGGCGTCGGCGCCGCGGCTGTCCACCGCGTGCAGCATGCCTTCGCCAGACGCGACATAGACGACGCCGAGGTCGCGGTCGACCGCCGGCTCGGAGTTGATCACCGCGCCCATCAAGCTGGTGCGGCGGCGGAACTTGGTGCCTTCGTGGGTGCGGTCGCCGCGCAGGTAGTTCATGACTTCCGATGTCGTGCCCCAGGCCGATGCGGGGTTGACGGTGGCACCCACCGCGGCCTCGGAAAACGAGACCCCGGCCGAGCCGCTGTAGCTGGCGATGACGCGGGTGTTCCAGTCGCGCGCGTTCAGCAAGGTCGACGCCGACCAGACGGTGGTTGTCGAGATCGCACCGGTGCTTGCGTCGACCGGGTTGGCAGTCAGGTCGCCGGCCCAGCCAGACGGGTTGTAGCGGCCGAAATAGGCGCGTGAATCACCGCGGGGCAGGTTCACGGTGCTCACCGCGACGCCGCCTTGTGCGCCGTTGGCGCTGAGGATGTCGTTGAGGCCCGACTGGATCGCGATGGCGGTATTTGCCGCGTCGGTGGCCAGGTACATCTGGCCGCGGCCGTTGAGCGTGGCGTGCCAGAGGTCGTCGATCATGCTCGCGGTGTTCGCTACCGGCGTCGGCCACACCGGCGCGGCCACAAACGGGTCGGTCGCCGATGGCCACAACGTGCCCTTCATGCCCAGCGTGACGGCGTAGGTGTTCAAGTGCAGGTCTTTGTTGGCGTCAGGGTTGGTGATGCTCTGGTTGCCCAGCGGCACCTTGCCGGCGACGAGCGGACTCGTCGTGGCGCGCAGGCGCAGCGTGAAATAGGCCAGCGCCTTGTCGGCCAGCGAACCCGCGGCGGTGGTCGTGAAAGGCGCGCCGGCGCCGTACGTTGAAGCGGAATAGGTCGGCGGCGCAACCGACGAATCATTGGCGAAGCCATCGGTGATGACAAACATCGCGTTGCGCTGGCAGGCGTACTGGATGATGCCGGTGTTGGTGTCGAACTGGCCTCGGATGTAGGCCATCGTCGCGTGTGTCGGCGTCGAGCCGCTGCCTTCGTTGGTGTAAAACCTGCCGGCGACGACCTGGCCGTTGGCCGATGCCGACACGGCGTCGGCGTCGTACATCGTCGGCGAGGTACGCGAGTTGAAGGCGACCACGCCCATGCGCAGGCCGGTGACGTTTTCGAGCACCTCGCCCATCGCCGCGGCCAGCATCATCCGGCGCTTGCGGTAGTAGGTGAACCAGTTTGCAAAGTTCTGCATCTCGTCGGTGTAGCTGCGCCCCGACGGGAAAGTATTGGCAGCCTTGATCTCGTAGCGCTTGAGCGTGCTGCCTTCGTAGTTGGTCACGCAGCTCGTGCCGTTGACGGTGCAGGTCTCCTTCTTCCAGAACGTTGCCGGGTAGTAGGTGACTGCCGCCGAGCAGTACTGGCGCGCGGTGGGCACGAGATAGGGCAAGGTGCCGGCGCTGCCCGAGGCGCAACTGATCGATGTCGCGCCGGCGGGGATCGTCATGCCCGGAAAGAAGGTGAACTTCCAGTTCGTGCTGCTGTTCGTCAGGTTGGCATTCAGCGCCACCGTGGTCGTGCCCAGCGCGGGGTGGGATTTGGCTGCGCCGGGGCTGGCGGCGCCGTAGGTGCGCAGCGCGGCACTGACATACCCTGGTGCCCAGGGCGCGTAGGTCTTGAGGCTGTTGTAGTAGAGCGGATTGAAGTCCGCCGAGCGCAGCCAGGCCAGCTCAGGGATCGGTGGCGCGGCCACCTGCGAGCCGCTGTTGTCGCCGTAGACCCGGTTGCCGGTGCCGGTGCCATTCGGGAACAGGTACATCATCGACTTTTCATCGCTGCCCGACCCGGTGAGCAGTTTGCTGCTCGGGTACTGGGTGGCGCTGGTCGTGCTGAAGTAGGCCCAGGCCTGGAAGGTGCCGTCGATCATGACCTCGGCGTCCATCGAGCCCGAGTCGTCCATGCCGAAGACGATATTCGGCTTGGCCAGCACGCTGGCCTTGAGCGGCAGCTCGGCGATGCTGGTGGCGTGTGAGGTCGCGCCGGCGAGCAAGGCCCCGAGCGCAAGCACCGAGGTCACAAGTTGAAAAATGGCTTTCATCGGATCTCCCGTCGACGCTCGTTGTTCACGCGCGCTCAGCCCTTGGTGAGCAGGGCTTGCACGAAGGTGGTGGTGTCTTTGGGGCCGGTGACACGGATCGTGACCCGGTACTGGCGCGAGTTGGGCGGGTCGAGTTCTTCGACGCCGTCGCGGGCCGACTTCGTCACCGGCACCTGCTTGACCAGGCATTCGCGCAGCGGATTGGTGACCACTGCGACGGTGCACATGCGTTCGGCGACATAACGCACCGTGTAGGCGCCCATGACCACGCTCGGTGCCGCGTCCCAGTCGACGGTCGGCAGGCCGTGGACATCGGCGGCGTGGGTCTGCGAGTAGTACCAGTCGCCGGCGGCGTCGTTTTCGTTCAGCACGGGCACCGCCCGCACGGCGGCAAAGGCCGTGTTCAGGCCGATTTCGGACGCCTGCAGCGAGGCTTCGCGGTAGGCCGCATTGCCTGCCGCCATCGAGCCGATCTCGGTCATGCGGGCGAGTGCCAATGCGCCGAAGAGCATCACCGTCATCAGCACCAGCACCACGAGCATGGTCACACCACGCTGGCCTTGAAGTTTGAGTTGGCGTGTTTTCACCGCAGCCCCATCACGATGTTGCGCAGCGGCACGACGACGGTCGCGGTGCGGTAGCGAAAGCAGTTCCAGTCGGCGTTGTTGAGGTTTTCTTCGGCGCCGCCAAACAGCGTCGGTTTGCTTTCGCTGGCGACGCAGTTGCCGCTGGTCGGGTCGGCCTTTTCGCGCTGCGGGTTTTGCACGATCACGCCGATGCGGATGGCGCGCACACGGGCGATATTGGCGCTGCTGATGTTGGCCCAGATGCCGTCGGGGTCGACCCAGCTCTCGAGGGCGGTGGCGCCGGCCAACGCGGAGGTGACGCCGTACTGGATGCGAAAGGCGATGACGTTGCGCACCAGGATCGCCGAGGTGCCGTCCAGCGGCCGCTCGAGCACGAGGTTGCCGCCAATGACGCGGTAGCGGTTCCACAGCACCTGGCCAATCAGCGTGACGCGGCCCTGCTCGGCGTAACTCGGTGCCAGGCCGAATGCGGCACCGTTGTGCTTGCCGGCCGCCGCAAACTGCAGCAGCTGTTCGGTGTCGTCGGTCGAGGCGGTGTTCTGGGTCACGCTGCGCACGGTGCAGGCGTCGCCCGGCAACGGCGGCGCGAGCAGCACCGCGTCGCCTACGACGACCGGCAGGTAGGACATGACTTCGGCGCTTGACGCGTCGGACAGCGCGTTCAAGAGCACGTTGGTGCCCGACTCGACGCGCGAGCCGTAGACCAGGTCCAGCGTATCGGCGGTGGCGCCGCGGGTGACTTCGATCGGGCTGAACTGCGCGCCGTCGAGCACCGCCGCGGCACCGACGCTCAGGTTGAGCCGGTCGCAGAGAAATTTGGAGTCGCCAAAAAAGCCCAGGCCCGCAGCAGTGACGTCGTTCTTCACGGCAGCGAGCACGGTGGCGGTATTCATCGCGACGCCGCTGGTGCCGACACCCTGGCGCTGCGAGGCACTGAACATCATCGCGCTGCCCGACGCGGCCAGGCCGACGAGCAGGGCGACCACGATGCCGACCATCAGCTCGATGAGCGAGACGCCACGCTGCGCTTTGCGCGCAGCGGCTTGGCGCGGCAATGTGGACGGCGTGGGTTTAGGGGCGGACATCGGTGGCCGCCTCCAGCCGGCGTTGTTCTTGAGAGTCCTTGCCGGTCCAGGTCAGGACCACGGTGAGCCGGCCGTTGTCGAGCGTGGCCGCGCTGGTGGTCGTTCCCGGCAGCGTGCCGGTAGCGCGGTAGGCCCACAGCGCGGTGCTGCCGCGGGCGGCGGCGTTGGCGCACACGCCGGCCGCCGGCCAGGTGTAGCAGGCCGCGTTGTCGACATCGACGAGCGCGGTATTGAGCAACTCGTCGGCGGCCTGCGTGGCCAGGCTGCGCGCCTGGACCTCGGTCGTCTGCGTGACCATGCGGCCCTGGAACCGCGTCAGCCCGAGCATCCCAAATGACAGGATCGCCAGCGCGATGAGGGCGTCAAAAAGGCCCATGCCACGGCTGTGCCGCGGCATCCCGCGTTGACCCGGCTTTGCTGCGGCCGGCGCTCTGGGCATTGATCGGGACATCGCTTTGAACATCCCTTTGAACATCGCCTTGGACATCAATCACACCCCGACAGATGGTTGCCACAGAGTCGGATCGCGCCGCCGGCGTCGACCCGCAGACCTGGGCAGCGGGTGTCGCTGGAGCAGGTCATGCCGGGGTTGACGAAGTTGGTCGCCACCGAGGTGCCAAAAGGCGCTGGACGGCCGTCGCTGCCAAAGTCCAGCACCACTGCCGGCGAGGCGATGACGCTGCCGCTCAGCGTGGAGTCGCGGATCGTCGGGCCGTCAATGCCGCCGGTGCGCTCGTAGACGCGCATCGACGTGCCGTTGATCGACAGGCGCACGACGCCGTTGCGCTTGATGGCTTCGCTCTGCGCAAACATTGCCTCGCCGTACACCGTGTTGCCGGCTTCGCGCAGCCTCGCGTTGCTGACGTAGTCGCCAAAAAACGGGCCGGCGGCCATCGCCAGGAAAGCCCCGATCGTCAGCGCGACCATGAGTTCGATCAAGGTCAGGCCGCGCGCGGTGCGGCGGCTGTGGTTCAGCTGTCGCATACCTTGCCCTTCGAGCTCCAGCAGTTGCCGGCCGGCGTGCCGGCGGGGTGGGCAGTGGTGCGGCGCACACCCTGGTAGTTGATGGTGTAAACGTAGCCGCTCAGCTTGCCGTCGCCGGTGGCGGTGGCGGTGAACTGGCGGCCGGCGTCGGCGAGCACACAGCCGAAGGTGTAGTTGGTGGCCGCGGGCAGCGCGACGGCGCAGGCGCCGGCGTTGGCGTAGCTGCCGGTGTCCTGGAATCGCTGCTCCATGCGTGTGGCGTAGGCGCTCAAGCCGTCGAGGCCGGCAGGCACCCGCGAGCGCGTGACGTAGGCGTTGTAGGACGGCATCGCCACCGACGCGATGATGCCCACGATGGCGATCGTGACGAGCATCTCGACCAGGGTGAAGCCGCGTGCGAAATGTCTGAGCGTCGTTGTTGCAAGCATGGGCAGGTCCTCGATGGGCAAAGGGGTGCCGCCGGGCCACCCGGGCAGGGAACTCTTTGCACTCGTCGTAGGTATCGGCCCGCCTTTGCCGAACTTGAGACCGTTGCACAGGGTCACAACATCGGGCACCCACACGCAAGCTGTAGCGCCCGGGCAGCCGGGCCGCCGCCGGCTGTGCAATCGGTCACGCCGGCAGCGTGCCGCGCGTCCTATTCAGGCGCCGAACAGATCCGCCGGGTCGGCGCGTGGTGGCGTCAGCCCGAGGTGGCGATAAGCGGCCAGGGTCGCGACGCGCCCGCGTGGGGTGCGCTGCAGAAAGCCCTGCTGGATCAAGTAGGGTTCGATGACATCTTCGATCGTGCCCGGCTCTTCGCCGATCGCCGCGGCGACGTTGTCCAGCCCGACCGGGCCGCCGTCGAAGCGGTGGATCACGGCTTCGAGCAGCTTGCGGTCCATCACGTCAAAACCCAGCGGGTCGACATCGAGCATGGCCAGGGCGAGGTCGGCCGTCTTGGCGTCAATGCGGCCGTCGCGCTTGACCTGGGTGTAGTCACGCACCCGGCGCAGCAAGCGGTTGGCGATGCGCGGCGTGCCGCGCGAACGGCGCGCGATCTCCAGCGCCCCCGGCGCGTCGACCGGCACGTTGAGCAGCCCGGCCGACCGGGTGACGATGCGTGTCAACTCTTCGGCGGTATAAAACTCCAGCCGCGCGACGATGCCGAAACGGTCGCGCAGCGGGTTGGTCAACATGCCGGCGCGGGTGGTGGCGCCGACCAGCGTGAAAGGCTGCAGGTCGAGCTTGATCGACCGTGCCGCCGGGCCCTCGCCGATCATGATGTCGATCTGGTAGTCCTCGAGCGCCGGGTAGAGGATCTCCTCGACCACCGGCGACAGGCGGTGGATCTCGTCGATGAAGAGCACATCGTGTTTTTCGAGATTGGTCAGGATCGCGGCCAGGTCCTTGGGCTTTTCGAGCACCGGGCCCGAGGTCTGGCGCAGGTTCACCCCGAGCTCGTTGGCGATGATGTGGGCCAGCGTGGTCTTGCCCAGGCCGGGGGGGCCGAAGAGCAGCACATGGTCGAGCGCTTCGCTGCGCAGCTTGGCCGCGCCGATGAAGATCTCGAGCTGCTCGCGGGCTTTGAGCTGGCCGACATATTCACGCAAGCCCTTGGGCCGCAGTGCGCGTTCGATGGCCTCTTCGTTGGGCGATGCAGCAGCGGCACTCAGCACCCGCGGTGCGGGCTCGAACTCGTCGGTCTGGATCGCCATGCCGGCATTATCGCGACGCGCCGGGGTTCAGCGCCCGCGCAGGCGCGCGCTGCGACAATCGGGTTTTGATTTTCCAGCCGAGCCTGCACCATGACATCGCGACGTCTTGTTTTGAATCTGGCGCTGCTTCTTGCAGCGCCGCTGGCCCTGGCGCAGACCGCGCCGAAGGTGCTCGAGCCCTGGGCCCGGCCGACGGTGCAGGGCCAGGCGGGTGGTGGAGGATTCCTCAAAATCGTTGGCGGCGCGGCGAGCGACCGGCTGCTGTCGGCCAGCGCCGAGGTCGCGGCCAGCGTCGAGTTGCACACGATGTCGATGGATGGCGACGTGATGCGCATGCGCCAGGTCAACGCCATCGACGTGCCCGCCGGCAAGACCGTCGAGCTCAAACCCGGCGGGCTGCACATCATGCTCATCGGGCTGAAGACGCCGCTGGCCAATGGCAGCAGCTTCCCGCTGAAGCTGAAGTTCGAAAAGGCGGGCGAGGTCGTCGTGGACATGAAGGTCATGTCGCGGCCGGCGGCGACCGCCGACCCGCATGGCGGGCACAAACACTGAGCCGGGCTCTTTTGCTGCGTCAGCGGTTCAGCGCCTTCAGCGCCGCCTTGATGCCTTCGCTGACACCGATGTCCGGGGCCAGCGCCTTGAGCGCGGCCTGGGCTTCGCGGTCGCTGTAGCCCAGCGCGACGAGGGCCTGCACGATATCGGTCTGTGCGCCGCTGGCCGCGGCAGCGGCAGCGCTGGGCAGACTGAGGTCGGCGCCAAGTTTGCCTTTCAATTCGAGCAGCAAGCGCTCGGCGGTTTTTTTGCCGATGCCAGGCACCTTGACCAGGCGCGCGCCATCCTGGCGGCTGACCGCCGAGGCCAGCTCTTCGACACTCAGCCCGGACAGGATCGACAGCGCGGTGCGTGGCCCGACACCGCTGATCTTGACCAGTTCGCGAAAAGTCTCGCGCTCGGGAGGCGTCAAGAAGCCATACAGGATCTGAGCGTCTTCGCGGACCACAAATTGGGTCAGCAAGGTCACCCGCTCGCCAATGCCGGGCAGGTTGAAGAAGCTGCTCATCGGCACATCGACTTCGTAGCCGATGCCGTTGACATCGATGAGCAAGCGCGGCGGGGATTTTTCGGCGATGAGGCCGGTCAGGCGTCCGATCATGGCCGCATCGTAACGGCCGCGGGGCCGGCAGCGGCCAGGCCGGGTCAGCACCCGCGCCCGACCAACAACACTCTCAGCCGAACAGCCCCATGCGCTGTGCTTCGAGGGCGACCTCGGCACGCGAGCTGACATTGAGCTTGCGGTAGATCTGCTTCACGTAGTCGGCGATCGTGTGCCGGCTCAAACCGAGTTGCACGCCGATTTCGGGCAGCGTGTAACCCTTGGCCACACGCAGCAGGACTTCGGTTTCGCGGTCGGTCAGCGAGACCGCGGGCATCGTCGATGCCGGTGCCACTGAATGTGGTTTGGTCTTGGCGTTGAAGTAGGCGATGACGCGGCGTGCGATCGACGGCGACAGCGGCGGCTCGCCCTGGCTGATGCGTTGCAGCTGCTCGGCGATCAGCTCGCGCGGCTGCTCTTTGAGGATGTAGCCGTAAGCGCCGGCTTGCAGGGCCGGGAAAAGATGGTCGTCGTCGTCGTGGATCGTGACCACCACCGACAGGCATTCGGATTGCAGGTCGCGCAGCCGAGTGACCACGTCCACGCCCGAGCCGTCGGGCAGGCCGAGGTCGACCAGCGCGAGGTCGAACTTGACCGCAGCGGCGAGCTGCAGCGCATCGTGGATGCGCGCACTTTCGGAGATATGCGCGTCGGGAAAGACCCGCAGCACGAGGGCGCGCAACCAAGCCCGGATTTCTGGCAGGTCTTCGAGAAGCAGGATGTTCTTCATGGCTCGTCCTTTATCGGCAGCCGGGGGCGAATGCTAAGCGCGAACTGACAAAAACGAACCCGATTTACGCCGGTTCGATCGCGCCTTCGAGCGGTATCGTGAGACGGATCACGGTTCCGAAGCCCGGGCCGGATTCGACCAAGCATTGGCCCTGCAATTGTTTCGCCCTGTGTTTCATGCTTGACATGCCGTGGCCACGGTCAAGCCTGCCGTCGAGTTCGAGCGGGATGCCGCTGCCGTTGTCCTGCACGACGAGCTGAAAGTCGCCGTCGGCGACGTTGCAGCGCACCGAGCACAACGATGCACCGCTGTGTTTGATGACATTGCTCACCGACTCGCGCAGGATCCGCGTCGTCTGCACGAAGGCACGCGAAGACAGCGTCTGCGGCAAGTCGTCGGGCGGCATGCTCCATTCGCCTTCGATGCCGGCCTGGCCCAGGCGCGACACCACTTCGGCGCGCCAGTCGGCCAGGGCGTCGTCCAGCCGCACCGGCTTGCCGGTCAGGCCGCGCACCGACAGGCGCATCTCTTCGAGCGCCTCGCGCGCCAGCGTCGAGATACGTTCGGATTCGCTGGTGTGCACGATCGTCAGCAGCTTGGCGCCGAGGTCGTCGTGCAGGTCGGCGGCAATGCGTTTGCGCTCGCGCTCGGTGACCTGCTCGACGCGCAGTTGTGACATCTGCTTGAAGTTGCGTTCGATCTCTTCGCTGGCTTTTGCGATGCGCGCTTCGAGGTCGACGCGGGTTTCTTCTGACTGCTGCAGCGCGCGGCCATGCTGCTGCGTCAGGCGCAAGCCGACGACCATGAAGATCACCGGCGTGGCGGTCTGCGCGGTCAGCGCCAGCATCGGCGGCAGCGGTGCGTGCAGCCCGATAAATTCGACCAGCACCGCCACCGTGACGATTAAGAGCATCGTCGACATGACCCAGAAAGTGCGCCGGTTTTTGGGCCATTCGCGCTTGAGGTACCAGGCCCCGGCAACAAGCACCTGGATCGCAAACAGCGCGTACCAGAAGCGCGCGATGACATTCAGCAGCGGCGGGCCGCCGAGGACCAGGGTGACTGGCATCAGGCCACATTGCAGCGGCAGGCAAAAGTCGACCCAGCGTTCGCGCAGCCGGCCGTAGCGCAGCAAAAACTGCACCGCCGCCTGGGTGATGAAGGGCAGCATCGCAGCGAGCAGGAATTCGGCGACTTCGGTGCCGATCGGCAGCTCGCGCAGCCACAGCCGGGACTCGATCAGTGCCCAGCCAAACGACAGCGCACCGAAGTAGGCGAGATGGCTTTCGCGCCGGTTCATCCAGCCCATCACGAACATGAAGCCGCCCATCAGCAGCAACGTTGCGCTGACGCCTTGAGGGATGCCGACCTGCAACGCAGTCTGCCGGCTGTGGCGGGGTGCCAGCGACTGGAAGGTACCGACCTCGAGCGCCGAAATGCCACCCGAGCGCTGGCGTGATGCGACATGCGTCATCGGCACGCCGACGACCTTGATGTCCAGCGTATTGAGCCCGGGTTTGATCAGCGCTGCGGGCAGGCTGGCGAGCTGCGGATGGTTGCAGTTGTGCGTCACCAGGCCGGTCATGCGGCCGCCGCTGAGCACGAGCTGGCCGTTGACGAAGACTTCGAGGTTGGTGCAGACGCGCTCGATGTAGACCGCCAGCAGGTCAGCCCCGGCGCGCCCTTGGGGCTCGTTGGCGAGGAAGTTGATGCGGTACCAGACCGGGCCGGCGCTGGCCGGCCGGCTGCTCGCCCAGTCGTCGGGCAGGCCCACAAGACGCACCGCAGTGCTGATCGGAAAAGTGTCGCCATCACCCTCGGCGCTCAAGGCCGACTCGATGCGCACCGATTGTGGTGAAGCCGAAGTCACCACCGCCGGCGCGGCCCGGGCCGCGGGCAGGGCGACGGCCATGAACATGACCACGAAGATGACCACGATGGCGGCCATCAACAGCCCCGAAACGCTCGAAGGCGCGGCCCGGCTCAAGGTTGTGCGCAGGCAGGTGGTCAGGGGCATCGGGCGCGGATTGTGCGCGATCGAGCCGCCGGCATGACGCGGCGACAATCGGGCCGGCGCGGGCAACCGTGCTGTTTCGCGCCACTTCGGCGCTTTTGCATCCACCACATCCACTGCATCGACCGCCGCCTTGATCCTGCACCACCAATTCGACCCCACCGACAACCAGCGCCTGGCCCACCTCTGCGGGCCGCTGGACGAACATCTGCGCGTGATCGAAACCGGTCTTGGGGTGCGCCTGGTGCGGCGCGGTGCGCGGATCAGCATCGACGGCCCGCGCGATGCGGCCGAACGAGCGCGCGCGCTGCTCGAGCGCTTGCACATGAAGGCGGCGCGCCCGATCGCGACGCAGGCGCTGTCGCTGGCGCTGGCCGAGAGCTTGGCGAATGTGTTGCAGGCGCCGCCGCGCGCCGACGCCAAGGCGGCACCAGCCGCATCCGCTGCGTCAGCCACGACAGCCACTACAGCCGCGCCAGCGGAGTCGATCGTGTTGCACACCCGCCGCGCCGAGTTGGCCGGGCGCACGCCGAATCAGGTGCAGTACCTGCGCCAGATGCTCGGCAGCGACATCACCTTCGGCATCGGCCCTGCGGGCACCGGCAAGACCTTCCTGGCGGTGGCCTGCGCTGTCGATGCGCTGGAGCGCCAGAGCGTGCAGCGCATCGTGCTCACGCGCCCGGCGGTCGAAGCCGGCGAGCGCCTGGGCTTTCTGCCCGGCGACCTGGCGCAAAAGGTCGACCCCTACCTGCGCCCGCTCTACGACGCGCTGTACGACCTGATGGGCTACGAGCGTGTGGCTAAGGCGTTCGAAAAAGGCCAGCTCGAGATCGCGCCGCTGGCCTTCATGCGCGGGCGCACGCTGAACCACGCTTTTGTGATCCTCGACGAGGCGCAGAACAGCACCCGCGAGCAGATGAAGATGTTCCTCACGCGCATCGGCTTCGGCTCGCGCTGTGTCGTCACCGGCGATGTCAGCCAGATCGATCTGCCCGGCGGCGTGCCCAGCGGCCTGGTCGATGCGGCGGCGGTGCTGCAACAGGTCAAGGGCCTGGCCTTCACCCATTTCACGTCGGCCGATGTCGTGCGCCACCCGCTCGTCGCGCGCATCGTCGATGCTTATGAAGCCGCTGCCGCCGCTGCCGCCAGCGCCGCGTCGAAAGGTGTTGCCGCTGGTTCATCGGGCAGGGGCCGGGCGTGACAACTCGGGTGTCGCCGTTGCCGGCGCTGCGGCTGTCCCTGCAGCAGCCCGACGGCCGCCATCGTGCGGTGCTGCAGCGCGCCAAGGTTGCGCGCTGGATCCGCGCCGCGCTGCTAGACGGCAGCGCGGCGGAGATCACCGTGCGCGTTGTCGGTGCCGACGAAGGCCGGCGCCTGAACCTGGAGTTCCGCGACCAGAACCACGCCACCAATGTGCTCACCTTCGACTACGCCCGGACGCCAGTGGTGGTCGCCGACCTGTTGCTGTGCGCGCCGGTCGTCGAGAGCGAGGCCGCGGCGCAGCACATCGGCCTCGAGGCCCACTACGCTCACCTCGTCGTGCACGGCACGCTGCACGCGCAGGGCTTCGATCATCAGCGTGCGGCCGACGCCCGCGTCATGGAGCGCCAAGAAACGGCAGTGCTGGGCGGGCTCGGTATCGTCGACCCCTACCGCCACAAATGAGCGGCAGTGAACTGGCGGTGAACCGGCAGCGAACTGGCGGTGAGGTGGCAAACAAGCGGCAGTGAAGCGGCGGCGACTTCGCGCCACGGTGCCGCGGTTCAGGGCCGCCGCCGCGTCCCCAGATAGCGCTTGCGCCAGAAAAATCCGAGCAGGCTGACGCCGACGACGGCCATTGCGCCGATCGCGAACCAGGTGCCCCGGGCCGAATGGATCAGCGGCAGTGAATCGAAATTCATGCCAAAAAAACCGGTGATCAGGTTCAGTGGCAAGAAGATCGCGGTGAGCACGGTCAGCGTGCGCATGATGTCGTTGGTGCGGTGGCTGAGTGCCGAAAAATGCATCTGCACGGCGGTCTCGGCCGAATGTTCGAGCCGCCGCACATGCGTCAGCACACGCTCGATATGTTCGAGCACATCCCGCGAGCGCACGCGCAGCAGTTCGCGCTCGCGGCGCGCCTGCGGCTCGGCCTCGTCGGGCCATTCGTCGAGCGCGTCGAGCCACTCTTGCAGCGCGCTGCGCTGGTCCTCGCAGGTGTCTTCGAGCAGGTGCAGCGAGTTGCGCGAATCAAGCAGCACCTGCCAGTTGTCGAAGCGGCTCTTCGGGTCGAGCAGTTGCTGCTGCAGGCCGACGAGCTGGCGCGTGAGCAGGCGGCGCAGGTCGAGATAGCTGTCGACCATGTGGTTGAGCATGCGCAGCATCAGCTCGGCCGGGCTCGACGGCAGCCGCGCCGCACCACGGGTGTCACCGGGGGCGGCCAGCGCGGCGAGCCGCTGAGCGTAGTAGGCGCGCACCGCGCAATCGGCCGGATGCACGGTGATCAGCACGCGGTCGAAGAGTGCAAAGCCGACGGCGCGGGTATCGATGATGTCGAGCAGGTTCGCCGCCGCGCTGTGCGGGGCTTCGGCCGACGCCCCAGTGCTGCCCGCGCCCGCAGCGAGCCGCCGGAAGACGAGCAGGTCGTACCAGGACGTGTAGTCAAACTGGCTCGGCAGATGTTCGTTGATCAGGTCGGCGACATGCAGGTGAACCAGCGTGCCGCCGGTCCAGCGGGCCAGCGCGGTTTGCAGCGTGGGTGCTGCGGCCTCGAATTCAACGCGTTCGCAGGCGAGCCACAAAAAGCCGGCCGGCGGCAGCGGATCAGTCAGCGTCGGCCCGGCCTGGAAGTCTTCGGCCCCGACGTGAAAGATCTGCATCAGCGCGCACGCAGCAGGCGCGCTGCATCGAGCGCGAAATAGCTCAGCACGCCGTCGGCGCCGGCGCGCTTGAAGGCCAGCAGCGACTCCATCATCACCGCGTCGTGGTCGAGCCAGCCGTTGGCCGCGGCGGCCTTGAGCATCGAATACTCGCCGCTGACCTGGTAGGCGAAGGTCGGCACCTGAAACTGCTCCTTGACGCGGCGCACGATGTCCAGATAGGGCATGCCGGGTTTGACCATCACCATGTCGGCGCCTTCGGCGATATCCAGCGCGACTTCGCGCAGCGCCTCGTCGCTGTTGCCGGGGTCCATCTGGTAGGTCTTTTTGTCGGCCTTGCCGAGGTTCGCCGCGGAGCCCACCGCATCGCGAAACGGACCGTAAAAAGCGCTCGCGTATTTGGCGCTGTAGGCCATGATTTTTGTGTCGATCTGGCCGGCGCCTTCCAGTGCCTGGCGGACCGCGCCGATGCGGCCATCCATCATGTCGCTGGGGGCGACGATGTCGACACCGGCCGCGGCCTGCACCAGCGCCTGCTGCACCAGCACCGCGACGGTGGCGTCGTTGAGGATGGTGCCGCTGTCGTCGAGCAGCCCGTCCTGGCCGTGGCTGGTGAAGGGGTCGAGTGCAACGTCGGTCAAAATCCCAATTTGCGGGAATCGCGCCTTGAGCGCGCGCACCGCCCGCGGCACCAGGCCGTCGGGGTTCAGCGCCTCGCCGCCGTCAGAAGTTTTCAGCGCCGGGTCGATGACCGGGAACAGCGCCAGCACCGGGATGCCAAGTGCGACACATTCTTCGGCCACGGCAAACAGGCGGTCGACGCTGCGCCGCTGCACGCCCGGCATGCTGGCCACGTCCTGGGTCTGGTTGCTGCCGTCGAGCACGAACACCGGCAGGATCAGGTCCTGAGGCGTCAGGTGGTGCTCGCGGACGAGGTCGCGGGTGAAGGCATCACGCCGCAAGCGGCGGGGCCGCGCCGAGGGAAACCGAGCGAAAGCGTTGTTCACAAAGCCAAAACCCTCTGCTAGAGTCGGAATTGGATGATAGCTGCGAGGCCGTTGTCCCCTGCTTTTCCTCCCTGAGCAGGTGCCTTAGCGTGATGACAGCGATAAGGCTTGCTGGCCCCGGCTTCGGCTGGGGCCTCTTTTTTGGGCCTTGCATCGGCCTGCCCATAATCCGCCGCATGAATCAGACTGTGCTGTGGGTCAAGGCCTTCCACATCGTGTTTGTCGCGAGCTGGTTCGCCGGGTTGTTTTACCTGCCGCGCCTGTTTGTCAATCTGGCGATGGTGCCGGGCGACAGCCACGCCGAACGCGAGCGGCTGCTCTTGATGGCGCGCAAGCTGTATCGCTTCTCGAGCCTGCTGATGGTGCCGGCGCTCGCGCTGGGTGTGGTGCTCTGGCTGGTGTATGGCATCGGTCTGGGCGCCGGGCAAGGCTGGATGCATGTCAAGCTGCTGCTGGTGGTCGTCGCGATCGGCTATCACCATGTCTGCCGCAGCCTGCTGCGCAGCTTTGAGCAGATGGCCAACCGGCGCAGCCACCGCTGGTACCGCGTTTTCAACGAAGTCTCGGTGCTCGGTTTTGCGGCGATCGTGATCCTCGTCGTGGTCAAGCCTTTCTGACTTTTCGACGCCACCGATGAAGCGCCACCGCAGCCTGGCCGTGCCGCTTCTGTTGGCATACGTGCTGCTGGCGGTCTACGCGACGCTGTATCCCTTTGACGGCTGGCGCTGGCCGCCCGGCATCGGTCTGGTCGAACTCGTTGCGCTGCCCTGGTCGCGGTACACCAGCCGCTTCGATCAGTGGGCCAACTTGCTGAGTTATGCGCCGCTGGGCGGGCTGTTGTTTGTGGCCGTGCTGCGCACCGGCGGCAGCCTGGCCGCGGCGCTTGGCGCCGGTCTGCTGGGGCCTTGTGCGCTGTCGTTTACGCTCGAAACCACGCAGCAGTTTTTGCCCAACAGGGTACCGTCGTTGCGCGACTGGCTGCTCAATTCTGTGGGGGCGGCGATGGGCGTTGCGCTCGCCTGGGCGCTGCAGGCGCTGGGCATGTTCGAACGCTGGCACGCGCTGCGCGAGCGCTGGTTTGTTGCCGCCAGCGCCGGTGCCGTGGCCTTGCTCGTGCTGTGGCCGGTGGCGCTGCTCTTCCCGGCGCCAGTGCCGCTTGGCCTGGGGCAGGTCTTCGATCAGTTGCGCGAACTCGCCGAAGCGGCGGTCGATGGCACCCCCTGGGCCGACGCCCTGCAGGAATTGATCAGCCCGGCCGGCTTCCAAGATGCCGCTCCGCTGGCTGCCGCGCGTGAAGGCTTGGGCGTCGCGCTCGGCCTGCTCGCGCCGGCCACGCTGGCGATCGTCGTCACCCGGTCGGGCTGGCGGCGGCTGGTGATGGTGCTCGGGGCGGTGTCGATCGCGTTGGCCGCGATGACGCTGTCGACGGCCCTGAACTTCGGCCCCGAACATGCCCTGGCCTGGCTGACCCCGGCGACACTGCCGGCGCTGGCCACGGCGACCCTGCTCGCTGCCCCACTGTGCCTCGCCGGGCCGCGGGTGGTCGCGGCCATCGGGCTGGTGGTGGTGACCGCGCTGGTGGTGCTCGTCGCGCAGGCGCCGGCCGACCCTTATTACGCGGCCAGCCTGCAGAGCTGGGAGCAGGGCCGCTTCATCCGCTTTCACGGCATGGCGCAATGGGTCGGCTGGTTGTGGCCGTACGCCACGATGGCCTGGCTGCTGGCGCGGCTGGCGCGGCGCGAGTGAGCCGGCGCCGCCGCGGTGCGTCCAAATGCCGGCTTCTACAATCCCGCCATGAGTTATTACAAGCACCATGTCTTTTTCTGCGTGAATGAGCGTGATGGCGGTGAAGCATGTTGTGCCAGCCACGACCCGCAGGCCGCACTGGACCGCTGCAAAAAAAGCGTCAAGTCGCTCGCCCTCAACGGCCCCGGCGGCGTGCGGGTCAACAAATCCGGCTGCCTGGATCGCTGTGCCGGCGGGCCGGTGATCGTGGTCTACCCCGAAGAGGTCTGGTACACCTACGTCGACGATCACGATATCGACGAGATCGTGCAGTCGCACCTCGTCGGCGGCCAGCCGGTCGAACGCTTGCGGCTGGCCCCCGAGGTCGGACGCTGATCAGCATGCAAACCGAACGCCGGCAGATCACGGGCCCGGCGGGCTTGATCGATGTCGTGCTGCACGCGGCGACAAGCACCGCCGCAGATGCCGCGCCGCGGGGTGTCGCCGTGGTCTGCCATCCGCACCCGGTGCATGGCGGCAATATGGAGCACAAGGTCGTGGCGACGCTGGTGCGCGCGTTCCTGCAACTCGGTTATCGCGCGGTGCGCTTCAATTTCCGCGGCGTCGGTGCTTCTGCTGGCGCCTGGGACGAAGGCCGCGGCGAGATCGACGACGCGCTGGCGGTGATCGCGCAGGTGCGTGACCCGGCGCTGCCGCTGGCGCTGGCCGGGTTTTCGTTCGGTGCCTACGTCGCCTCGCAGGCCGCGGCGCGACTGGCGGCGAACGCGGCCACCCGGGTCGAGCGCCTGGTGCTGGTCGGCCCGGCGACGCAGACTTTTGATGTCGCCGCGGTGGCAGCGGATACGCTGGTCATCCACGGCGAGGCCGACGAGGTCGTGCCGCTGGCGGCGACGCTCGACTGGGCGCGGCCGCAGGCGCTGCCAGTCACGGTGGTGCCCGGTGCCGGGCACTTTTTCCACGGCCAGCAGACGCTGCTGAAAAATATCGTCGTCGGTGCCTGGCACGCGCGGCCGACCGCCCTTTAGAAACCTTGCCCCGGGGCTTGCCAAGCGCGGCCCGCCTTTGAAACTCCACGATGAACCGACTGCTCCCTGTTGTTGCCCTTTTTGTTGCTTTTGCCGCGAGCAGCCTCAACCCCGCCCGGGCCCAGGCACCACAGCCGCCGGAGATCGCCGCGCGCCAGTACATCCTGGTCGACCTGGCCAGCAACCAGGTGCTCGCCGAACGCGAGGCCGATGTCGCGGCCGACCCGGCCAGCCTGACCAAGCTGATGACCGCCTACCTGGCCTTCAATGCCGTCCGCGACAAGAAGCTCACACTGGAGCAAACGCTGCCGGTCTCGCTGCGCGCCTGGTCAGAGCGCAAAGGCGGTGGCTCGCTGATGTTCATCGACACCACGATGACACCGAAGGTCGACGATCTGCTCAAGGGCATGATCGTGCAGAGTGGCAACGACGCGTCGGTGGCGATAGCCGAAGCGGTCGGCGGCACGCTGGAAAATTTTGTCGCGATGATGAACCGCCAGGCCCAGGCCTGGGGCCTGAAGAACACCCAGTTCCGCAACGTCACCGGGCTGTCGGAAGCCGGTCACCACAGCACTGCGCGGGATGTCGCTTTCATCGCCGCGAAGATCATCACCGAGCACCCGAACTTCTACATCTACTACGCGATCCGGCAGTTCAAGTTCAACAATATCTCGCAGGACAACCGCAACATGCTGCTCGGCCGTGACCCCACCGTCGACGGCATGAAAACCGGCTATACCGAAGCCGCGGGTTATTGCCTCGTCGCCAGCGCCGCGCGTGAGATGCCCAACGGCAAGCGGCGCCTGCTCACGGTGGTGCTCGGCACGGCGTCGCGCGAAGCGCGCGCGGGTGAGAGCCAGAAGCTCTTGAACTGGGGTTACCAGGCCTGGGACGCGGTGCGCCTGTTCGACGCCGCCAAACCGGTGGCCATGGTGCCGGTGTGGAAGGGCAAGACGCCCGAGGCCAAGCTTGGCGCCGGTGGTAGCGCGGTTTTTGTCACCGTGCCCAAGGGCGACGGCGCGGCGATGAAAACCAGCATCGAACGCACCGACCCGCTTGTGGCACCTCTGGCCGCCGGGCAGCGCGTGGGCACGATCAAGGTCCAGACGGCGGCCGGCGCGACCATTGCCAGCCTGCCGCTGGTGGTGCAGGAGCCGGTCGAACTGGCCGGGCTGTTGGGCCGCGCCTGGGACTCGATCCGGCTGTGGATCAAGTAACCTCGTTGCTGCCATGCACCTTGCCGCCACCGCGCCAACTTTTGCCCACGCCAACCATCAAGCAGACCTGAGAGGCCCGCCATGACGATCGCCTTGCCGACTTCGATGTGTTACCTCAACGGCAGCTTCATACCGGTCAACGAGGCAAAGGTCAGCGTGCTCGACCGCGGCTTCATCTTCGGCGACGGCATCTACGATGTCGCCCCGGTTTACGGCCAGCGCCTGTTTCGTTTTGACGAGCATATGGCCCGCCTCGAACGTGGCCTGGCCAAGGTGCGCATCAACAACCCCTACAGCCGCGAGCAGTGGCTCGAGCGCATCCGCCCGCTGGTCGCGGCCACCTTCGAGCAGACCGGCGTGGCTGATCAGCTGGTCTATATCGAAGTCACCCGCGGTGTTGCGCCGCGCGACCATGTCATGCCGGCGGGTGTCGAGCCGACCGTCTTCATCATGAACAACCCGATGAAACCGGCGACCCCTGAGCAGCGGCACCAAGGCGTGAGCTGTGTGACGGCGCGTGATTTCCGCTGGGAGCGCGGCGATATCAAGAGCATCTCGCTGCTTGGCAATGTGCTGGCGCGGCAGATCTCGGCCGACGCCGGCGCCGCCGAGACGATCATGTTCCGCAACGGCCAACTGACCGAGGCCGCGACCTGCAATGTCTGGATCGTGCACGAAGGCGCGCTGCTCGGCCCGCCGAAGAGCGAGCATGTGCTCGAAGGCATCCGGGTCGAGTTGCTGCGCGAGTTGTGCGAAGACTGCGGCATCGCCTACAACCTGCGCCCGATCGCCGAAGCCGACGTGATGGCCGCCGACGAGGTGCTGCTCAGTTCTGCCACCAAAGAGGTGTTGCCGGTGACACGCATCGACGGCGAATCGGTCGGCCATGGCGCAATGCGCGGCAAGCCCGGCCCGGTCTACGCCAAGCTGTACGAGGCCTACCAGCGCGCCAAGCTGACGCAGTCGATCTGAGCGCCTTTCGAGCGCACGCTGGCGCGGCATGACCATGGACATCCCGAAAGAAGAGTCGCTGATCGAGTACCCGAGCGCCTTCCCGATCAAGGTCATGGGCGCGCAGGTCGACGGTTTTGTCGACGCCGTGATCGCGGTGGCGCGGTCCTTCGACCCGGCTTTCGATGCGAGCAGCGTCGAACTGCGCGCCAGCAGCGGCGGCAAATATCTCGGCGTCACGGTCACTGTCACCGCGACCAGCCGGGAGCAGCTTGACGAGCTTTACCGCACCTTGAGCACACACCCGATGGTCAAGGTGGTGCTGTAGCCCGCGGGCGCTTTTGTGCGCGCCTCAGCCGGGCTGCAGGCTCATCTTGAGGTCTATCTCCTTGACCTTGCCCGGCGCGGCGACATCGCCGTTGCGTGCCGCCACGTCGTACCAGTAACGCGCCAGGCGCAGGTCGCGATCGACGCCGTCACCCTGCTCGTACATCGACGCCAGCAGGTACTGCGCACCGACATCGCCGCCCTTGGCCGCTTCGCGGTACCAGCGGGCGGCCAGGCCTAAGTCCTTGGCCGCGCCACGGCCGAGGAAATGCGCGGTGGCCACCGACACTTGCGCGTCGACACTGCCGGACTCGGCGGCTTTCAAGTACCACTGGTGTGAGGTGACGAGGTTGCGCTTGACGCCGTTGCCGGTCTCGTAGAGCTGGCCCAGGCCAAACATCGCGGTCACAAAGCCACCATCGGCGGCGCGCAGCATCAGGCGCAGCGCTTCATCAGCGCTGGCGCCGGGCAGCTCGTTGCGCAGGTGCATGACCGCCAGGTTGTAGTCGGCAGCGGGCACGCCGGCGCGTGACAGGCGCTCGAAACCAGCGCGCGCCGTCGCGTGGTCGCCGCGCTCGTAGGCGGCAGTCAGCGTTTCGAGTTCGTTCGGCGCGGCTGCCAACGGCTGCGCCAGCAGGGTCGAGAGCAAGGTGACGCGCAGCAGGCCGAAGACTGCCGGCAGCAGGGTCGAGAAGCTTGGACGCATCGCTTGGGGTCCTGATTGCGGTTGGCAGCTTGAGTCGACAACGATAACCTCGGCCTTACCGATGTGGTTGCCGAGCAGCGGCTGGCCGGCGTGCGGCTCAATCCCGAGTAGATTGCTCGGAATTGCATCCGGACCAGGCGGTGGTGCGTAGACCCGGGGTTGCGCCGATGTCGGCCCCTGGCGGGAGATGCGGTCATGCGAATGGTCATGCAAACGGTCATGCGAATCCACGCGGATTCGACTCTCGGAGGCACGAAGTGACCGCCACCGCGGCAAGGCAGCTGGCGTTTCATCTGGCGCGCGTCGGCACATCCGACGAACCTGAAGCAGCGCCCGACGAATCGCCAGACGCTGGTGACGCCGGCTTTGATGATGCAAGTTTTGTCCTTCAAGGCCGCGACGGCGGTGCCGGCGACGCTGGCGACCACGAAGCGCCGACTGCCGCCGCCGCGGCCCGGGCTTTGCCCGTCACCGTCGACGACGCCCAGCTTGCCGACTGGATCGATCGCATCGCGCTGCGTGACGAGCGTGCCCTGGAGGCACTCTACGACGCCACTTCGGCGCGGGTCTTCGCTGTGGTCCAGCGCATCACACGTCGGCACGCCATGAGCGAAGAGGTTGTTGAAGAAGCGTTCTGGCAACTCTGGCGGCAGGCGCCGCGCTTCGACGCGAGCCGCGGGAAGGTCATCAGCTGGTTGCTGGCGATCGCGCGTTCGCGGGCCATCGACGCACTGCGCCGCGAGCAGCGTTTTGTGCATGACGAGATGCCCGCCGACGACTGCATTGCTGGTGTCGACGATGCCGGCCCGCAGTCTTTGTTGGCGCAGGCGCGTGACGTGCAGGCGGTGCAGCGCGCGCTCGAAGGCCTTGAGCCGAAAGCGCGCCAGTTGGTGTCGCTGTCGTTTTTGCGCGGGCTGACCCACGACGAAATCGCCGCGCAGACGGCGACCCCACTGGGCAGTGTCAAATCGATCATCCGGCGTTCAATGCAGCAGATGCGCCACACGCTGGGGGCCGACCATGCAGGCATCTGAAAAATCATCCAAGACCGAGCCGATCGGCCGGAGCCGCTTGCGGGACCGCCTGCTCGACCGCATTGCGCGCAGCGCTGCCGCGGCGCGGGCTTTCACCACGGTGCGCTCGGCCAAGGTCGGCGTTCGGGAATTGGCCCCCGGCGTGCACGCACGCGAGCTCTACCGCGCCGATGCGACGCTGGCGCTGCGCCCCGGCGAGCCCGCGCAAGTGCAACTCATCGAGCTGCAGGCCGGTGCCGTGTGGGCGGGCTCCCCGGGCGAGCAACCGATGCACCGCGAATGCCTGGTGCTGCGCGGCGTGTTGCAGCTCGGTGCACAGCGTTTGGTGGTGCGCGACTTCGTGGCGCTGCCCGCCGGCGAGCCGACGCCGGCGATGCGCAGCGACACCGGCGCCTTGGTGTACTGGCGCGTGGCGCCGATGCCCGATCAGGTGTCTGCTGAGCCAACCGCCGCGCAGGCCGACGCTGCGATGCATGTCGTCATCGACGCCAACAGCGGTTGGGACGACTACGCCCCCGGCATCGAGCGCCGCGTGCTCTGGCAGCGCGGGCCACTGGCGGCGATGTTGTACCGCGCCGCCGCCGGTGCGCTGGTGCCGCGCCACGGCCATGGCCATGACGAAGAGTGCCTGATGGTCGATGGCGAGGTATTTCTCGACGATGTCTTGATGCTGCCTGGCGACTGGCAGCTCGCACCCGCGGGCACCGGACACGAAGGTGTCAGCACCGAGACCGGCGGCGTGCTCTTTGCGCACGGCGACGTGAACCTCGCGATCACGGCCTGAAGCCTGCGTCGGCCGGTGCCGGCGCCTGCGCCGCGGCCGGCTTGATGATCTGCCCGCCGTAGACTTGAGCTGATGCAAGTTCACCCCCTCGGCCGGCGCGCCTACGCCGGCATCGAGGCCGAGATGCGCGCCTTCAACGACGCGCGGGGCCCCGACACCGAAGACCAGCTCTGGCTGGTCGAACATGAGCCGGTATTCACCCAGGGACTGGCCGGGCGGGCGGCACATTTGCTGCTGCCCGGCAGCATCCCGGTGGTGCAGACCGCACGTGGCGGGCAGGTCACGTACCACGGCCCCGGCCAGGTCGTGGCCTACCCGCTGGTGGATTTGCGGCGCCTGCGTATCTACGTCAAGGAATATGTCTTCCGCCTGGAAACCGCGGTGCTGCAAACGCTGCAGGCCTGTGGGGTGACCGGGCACCGGGTGGCCGGCGCGCCGGGCATCTATGTCCGCCTGGACGACCCGTTTTCGCACGCTGCGCTGGCCGGCCCCGCCGCCGGTGATGATCGTTTTGGCGGCCTGGGCAAGATCGCGGCGCTGGGCATCAAGGTCAGCAACCACTGCGCTTACCACGGCGTGGCGCTGAACGTGGCGATGGACCTCGAGCCGTTCACGCGCATCGACCCCTGCGGTTATGCCGGTTTGAAGACCGTCGACCTGCAATCGATCGGCGTCGTGATCGGCTTCGACGAGGCCGCAGCGCTGCTTGCCGAGCGCCTGGCGGTGCAGTTGTCGCCCTGACCAGCGGCCAAAGAAAAAGCCGCGCCAGCTTCTGGGGCTGGCGCGGCTCTGGGCGGGCTTGGCGAGGTTTTTTAGTTGACCTCGATCGGCTCGTCGGTTTCGCTGGTCGGGGCCGTTACCTTGGCCACGCTGAGCGGGTCGGACGATTCACTCGGCGCCACCGACCCGGCATAAGCGCTGTAGGCCATCGCGCTTGCCGTTGCCGACGCCGGCACCTCGTTGGCCGCGGCCGGCGGCACCGGCTCGGGGATGCTCGAGCCGCCGCCGCAGGCGGCCAGCGACAGCAGCAGGCTGGCCACGATCGCCGATCGTTTCAAGACTTGGACATCAGGCGTTTTCATGTTGTCCCCCTCGATCAGTTGCTGCCCGGCAGCGGCGTGTTCAGGTACGGGAACTTGGTCAGCAAGGGCACCACGGCCTGGTCGACGGCGTCGTGCAGGCTGAACGAGGTCGCGCCCAGCGGCACCGCCGACGGCTTGCAGGCGGCACCAAAACCGAGCGCGTTGGTATCGCCGTTGGCCATGCACAGGCCGCCCATCACTGCGACCAGCGAGATGTCGACAACATCGTCCTTCGGGCGGCGGCCGTTCGGATAGCCCGCCAGATCGACCGCGTTGGCCAGGTTCTGCGGGCCGCCGACACGCAGGATCTCGCCCACGATGCCCAGGCGGTTCTGCTGCGCAAAGGGCACCGGCGCGATGGCCGTGTTCAGGCGCAGCATTTCAGAGCCGACGACATTTTTCGGCTGGTTCACGCCGGCGATGCCGGTGAGGAAGGTCGTGACCAGGTCGGTGCGCGGGAAGTTGGTCGGCGCGATGCCGGGCAGGCCGAGCGCGATCTCGAGCAGCGCGGGCAGCGTCGGGTTCGTCACGTAGTCGGCAAACTGGCCGTCGCCGCTGGGCTTGCTGCCATTGAAGCGGTCTTTGTCCTTCAGGCCGATGACCACTTCATTGACCAGGGGCATGCCCAGACGCGAAACCTGGACCCAGGCGCCACCGGCTTTTTCAGTCGTCTGGTGGCCAGGAGCCGGGGTCTGGTCGAGCAGGCGCGCCTGGCGCAGGCTGGCGGTGGTCCAGCCGCCGATGACGGGGTCGTCGGCGCGAGCCAGGCAGGACTTGTGCACCTCGACGGCCAGCGTCGTGATGTTGGCGTCGTCGATGGTATTCGGCGCGGCACCGATCAAGTCCGGGTTGGTGATCACCGCGACTGGGGCGTTGACGAGGTCGAAGATCGTGCCCAGGTTGACCGCGAAGGCTTCCTTGCGCTGGCCGACAAAAAGCTTGGCCGGCATGTTGCAGCCGGGGATGTTGACGCTGTAGATGTGCTTGTCAGCGTAGGCGGCGTAGTTGGGGATCGTCTTGACGCCGATGTTGTCGACCGGTTTGTCGAAGGTGGTGGCGCCGCCGTTGGCGTTGCTCACCGCGCTGGACTGGCCGGTGCGGCGGTCGCCGCGCACGATATTGACGGTGAAACTCTCACCGAGGTTCAGGTTGCCGTCTTTGAGGTTGCTGACCTGACCGGCCTGGATCAGCGGGATCGAGACCATCTTGTTGCCGATCGGCAACGTGACGTTGGCGAGTTTGTTCTGGAAGCGGAACTGGAAGGTGAGGTCTTCCTTGGCGTCGCCGTTGTTGTCGACGTGGATCTCGTAGAGCGCGTTGGGGTCCATCGAGAAGTAGTTCGGGCCGCCGTAGGCGGCCTGCAGCGGCTGGTAATTGGCGATCAGCGTGACGTAGTCGCTGCGGCCGGTTTCATAGCTGCGGAACATGTAGAAGTCGGTGCCATCGACCTTGGGCGCGGTGGTGATGAAGGGCGCTTCGCGGTGGCTGGATGCGCCAGCCAGCCCGCAGGCGGCGAGCAGGGCGGCACCGAGCAAGGGGGCCGCGCAGGCGGAACGGAATTTCATGGTGAGTCTCCAGGTTGCCGGCACGGCGCCGGTGAAAACCAGATACGCCGCGCCGACCGGATCGGATGCAGGGGGATTGAGGCAACCGATAAACTCGGGTTTGCCCGAAGCCGTGAGTGCAGCAACCCGCGCCAACCCGCCGTCAGACCACGGCCACCGCCCATGACCACCGAAACGCAGCCCGCCTACGACCCGACCGCGAAGCAGAAGTCGCAGGCCAAAACCTCGCGCATCCCGATCAAGATCGTGGCGGCCGGCGAGCTGCTGAAAAAACCCGACTGGATCCGCGTCAAGGCGGGTTCATCGTCGACTCGCTTCTACGAGATCAAGCAGATCCTGCGTGAGCACAAGCTGCACACGGTCTGCGAAGAAGCCTCGTGCCCGAATATCGGCGAGTGTTTTGGCAAGGGCACGGCGACCTTCATGATCATGGGCGACAAGTGCACCCGCCGTTGCCCGTTTTGTGATGTCGGACATGGGCGGCCCGACCCGCTGGACGCCGATGAGCCGGCCAACCTGGCGAAGACGATCGCGGCGCTGAAGCTGCAGTACGTGGTCATCACGAGTGTCGACCGCGACGACCTGCGTGATGGGGGTGCGGGGCATTTTGTCGATTGCATCCGGCAGGTGCGGACGCTTTCGCCGCAGACCCGGATCGAGATCCTGACGCCCGATTTCCGCGGCCGCATGGACCGCGCGCTCGACATCCTCAAAGCCGCGCCGCCGGACGTCATGAACCACAATCTGGAAACCACAGCGCGCTTGTACAAAGAAGCGCGGCCGGGGTCGGACTACGCCTTCAGCCTGAACCTGCTCCAACGTTTCAAACAAGCGGTACCAGGCGTGCCGACCAAGAGCGGCGTGATGGTCGGCCTGGGCGAGACCGATGACGAGATCCTGCAGGTGATGCGCGACATGCGCGCGCACCAGATCGACATGCTGACCATCGGCCAGTACCTCGCGCCAAGTGGCCACCACCTGCCGGTGCGGCGCTACGTGCACCCGGACACTTTCAGGATGTTCGAGCGTGAAGCCGCGGCGATGGGGTTCTCGCATGCCGCCGTCGGCGCGATGGTGCGCTCGAGTTACCACGCCGACCAGCAGGCGCATGCGGCCGGCGTCGCCGACGCGGTGGTTTAGTCCGCCCGCTGCGGCCCCAGGCCGTTCTTTAGTTAGGTGCGCGTAGCGGCCACTTCTGTTTGAATCGGCACCCGATGGTCGAAGGGGTTTGCATGCTGCACCGCAGAGAGTTTTCAGCCGCCGCACTGGTCGGCCTGTATTGGTCATCGGCGCGCGCCGCAGGTTTGAGCGAAGGTGACGCCGCGTCGGGCATCCGCGCCGCGCTCGAACGTGGTGCGCTGGCAGCGGTGGGCCTGCTCGGCAAACAAGACGGATTTCTCGGCAATCCGAAGGTGCGCATCCCGCTGCCGGGCTACTTGAAGGACGCCGCGAAACTGCTCAAGGCGACCGGCCAGGGCAAACGGGTCGATGAGCTGACCACCGCGATGAACCGCGCCGCCGAGCTGGCGGTGCCCGAGGCCAAGACTCTGCTCGTCGGCGCGGCGAAGTCGATCACGGTCGAAGACGCTTTGCGTATCGTGCGCGGCGGCGAGACTTCGGTGACCGACTACTTCGCCGGCAAGACACGGACCCCGCTGGGTGAAAAATTTCTGCCCATCGTCACCAGCGCCACCGAGCGCGTGGCGCTCGCCGACAAGTACAACGCGCTGGCCGCCAAAGCGGCGGGGCTGGGCCTGGTCAAGAAGCAGGACGCCAACCTGCAGCAGTACGTCACGGGCAAGGCGCTGGACGGCCTGTACCTGATGATCGGCGAAGAAGAAAAAAAGATCCGCCGCGACCCGGTGGGCACCGGCAGCGAGATCCTGCGCAAAGTGTTTGGGCGTTGACGACGCGGGCCGGCAGCGCTGGCCGACGCCCATCGACGATCGACGGCGCACGCCGACATCCGTGCTGAGATTGTTGGGGCGAGCCCGTAGCGCAGACGCCACAGCGCCGCCTCGGATAATCCACCGATGCCCCGACTTCCCGTTCTTGGCGCCGCCGCGGCCTGGCTGCTGGTGGCCTGTTCGCCAGCGCTCGACTGGCGCGAGCTGCGGCCCGCTGGTGCTGGCGTGGTCGCGCTGTTCCCCTGCAAGCCCGCGAGTCACGCCCGCCGCTTGATGCTGGCCAGCGCCACGGTGACGATGACCCTGCATGCCTGCACTGCCGACGGCGTGACCTGGGCCCTGGCCCACGCCGACATGGGCGACCCGGCGCGCGTGGCCGATGCGCTGGCCGGCCTGCGCGAGGCCGCGGTGGCCAACCTGGGGCCCGGCCGGGCGCAGTCCTTGTCCGCACCGGCCCGACAAGTCAGCGGCGCGACGCCCAACCGGCAAGCCGGCCTGGTCGTGATCGATGGCCGCTTGCCCGATGGCAGCCCGGTGCAAGAGCAGCAGCTATTGTTCGTGCGCGGCACGACGGTTTTGCAAGCGACTGCAATCGGGACGCGGCTGGACGCAGCGGCGCTGGAGGCCTTTTTTGACGGCCTGCGGGTGCTGCCGTCATGAAGCCGGCATCGGGGCAGCCTGACATGCCGACGCGGCCGGTGTCGACATCGACGTCGGCAACGACGACAACACCGCAAACCAGCAGCGCCGTTGCGATCTTTCTGGCGTTTGCGCTGTGCTATTTTTTTTCGGCGCTGCTGCGCGCAGTGACCGCCACGCTGGCGCCGACCTTCAGCACCGAGCTGGGCTTGCGCGCCGCCGATCTCGGGCTGCTCGCCGGGGCCTATTTTTTTGGTTTTGCGGCGCTGCAGTTGCCGCTCGGATCGGCGCTAGACCGCCGCGGCCCGAAGCGGGTGCTGGCGGCGCTGCTGCTGCTGGCCGTGCTGGGTTGCGCCGGTTTTGCGCTGGCCGATGGCTTGGTCGGGCTGATCTTGTCGCGGGTGTTGATCGGCATGGGCGTGGCGGCTTGTCTGATGGCGCCGCTGACCTGCTACCGCATGCGTTTCACTGCGGCGATGCAGCTGCGCGCGAACTCGTGGATGTTGATGACCGGCTCGCTGGGCATGCTGGCATCGACGCTGCCGGTGCAGTGGCTGCTGCCGAGCTGGGGCTGGCGCGGTCTGTTCTGGGCTGTCGGCGGGCTGCTGCTGCTGTCGATCGCGATCGTCTGGTGGCTGGTGCCGCGTGACGAGTTGCCGGTGGCCGATGTCGATATTGACGCTGATGCCAAGGCCGGTGCCAGCGCTGCGCAACCGGCGCCAGCGACAGGCCTGCGGGCTTATGTGCCGATCGTGCGCCACCCGATTTTTGTGCGCAGCGCGCCGATGGGGTTTTTCATCTACGGCGGCCTGATTGCGGTGCAGACCCTGTGGGCCGGCCCCTGGCTGACCCGGGTCGCAGGCTGGAGCACGGCGCAGGCGGCGGGCGGCCTTTTTGTGATCAACCTGAGCATGCTGTTTGCCTTCATGGCTTGGGGTGCGGCTATGCCACGGTTGACCGCCAAGGGCTTCAGCGTGCGGGCCTTGATGCTCTGGGGCGTGCCGCTGAGTCTGCTGCTTATCGGCTGGATCGTTGTCAGCGTCGAGCCCGCTGGCGCAGTGACCTGGGCGCTGTGGTGTGTGTCCTGCACCTTCGTATCGTTGAGCCAGCCGGTGGTCGCGCAGTCCTTTGCGGCACACCAGGCGGGGCGGGCGCTGTCGGCTTTCAACCTGGTCATTTTTGCCGGCGTTTTTGTCTTGCAATGGGGTATCGGGTTGGGCATCGATGCCTTCATTGCAAACGGGCTCGACGAGGCAACGTCGTTCCGCGCGACGCTGGCGATCTTTGGCCTGTGTTGTGGGCTTTCGTACCTCTGGTACGCGCTGCCGCCTCGGCGCTGGCGGGCGTCGGGCTGACCCTGGGGCCAACCCCCTGCTGACCCTGCGCTGACCCGATAATGGCGCGATCCGCCGCCGCATGACCCACATCCTGATCGTCGCCCACGCGCCGCTGGCCTCTGCACTGGGCCAGCTTGCGAGCCACACTTTCCCCGAGTGCGCCGCCGGGCTGTCGGTGATCGATGTGGCGGCTGACGAATCGCCAGCGTCGATCGACACCCGGCTTCTCCAGTTGGTGACCGGCCGCGCCACGCTGATCCTGACCGACGTCTTCGGCGCGACACCTTGCAATGCGGCGCTGCGCGCGGCCGACGGCGTGCAGGTGCGTGTGGTCTGCGGGGTCAATGTGCCGATGCTGTGGCGCGCCCTTTGTTATGCCGGCGAGCCGCTGGACGCCCTGGTCACGCGGGCAGTGGACGGCGGCGCGCAGGGTGTGATGCGGCTGGCGGCGGCCCCACCACAGAACCAAGCCAATAACATCAACAAACCACAGGGGCCCGATGGTCAAGAGCCGCATCACGATCAGCAATAAGCTTGGCCTGCATGCACGCGCCTCGGCCAAACTCACCAAGCTCGCAGGTGGTTTTCAGAGCGAGATTTTCCTGTCGCGCAATGACCGCCGGGTCAATGCCAAGAGCATCATGGGCGTGATGATGCTCGCCGCCGGCATCGGCAGCGAACTGGAAGTCGAGGTCGACGGCCCCGACGAACAGCTCGCGATGGCAGCCCTGCGTGAACTGATCGACACGAAGTTTGGCGAAGGCCAATAGCCCGCGCCGCATGTTGCGGGCCGTCCGCTGGCGCTTGAGCGCGGCCGCCTTGTCGCTGCGAAACCCGCGCACCGCCTGGGGTACAGTGGGCCGATGAGCATCCAGGTATTTGGTGTGCCAGTTTCGCGCGGCGTGGCCATCGGGCGCGCGGTGCTGGTGGCGTCGAGCCGTGTCGACGTGGCGCACTACTTCATCGCGCCCGCCAACGCTGAGGCCGAGATAGAACGCCTTCGCGCCGCGCGAAACTCGGTGGCCGAGGAGTTGAGCACGCTGCAGCGTGAGCTTCCGGTCGACGCGCCGCATGAACTATCGGCCCTGCTCGACGTGCACCTGATGCTGCTGCACGATGAGGCGTTGACCGGCGCGACCAAGGTCTGGATCCGCGACCGGCACTACAACGCCGAGTGGGCGCTGTCGGCGCAGCTCGAAGTGCTGGCGCGTCAGTTCGACGAGATGGAAGACGAGTATCTGCGGGAGCGAAAAGGTGACCTCGAACAGGTTGTCGAGCGCGTGCTCAAGGTGCTTGCACGCGACAACGGTGGTGTCGGGCCGTCGCCTTCTGCGGCGCGCGATTTTGCGGGCGAGGACCCGCTGGTGCTGGTCGCCAGCGACATCTCGCCGGCCGACATGCTGCAGTTCAAAGGCAGCGTCTTCACCGGCTTTGTGACCGATGTCGGCGGGCGCACTTCGCACACCGCGATCGTGGCGCGGAGCATGGATATCCCGGCGGTGGTCGGCGCTCGGGAAGCGAGCCG
>JANPDN010000034.1:0-8934 GCA_031431555.1 Rubrivivax sp. | reverse complement strand
GTCACCAAGGAGGCGGCCAAGATGATCCTGGCCGACGACAACTTCGCGACCATCGTGCAGGCGGTGCGCGAGGGCCGCGGCATCTTCGACAACATCCGCAAGTTCCTGCGCTACCTGCTGTCGTCGAACATGGGCGAGGTGTTGACGGTGTTCCTGGGCGTCGTCGGCGCCGGTGTGCTCGGGCTGACCGCAGTCGACGCGGGCGCGGGCCACGCCGTGGTGCTGCCGCTGCTGGCCACGCAGATCCTGTGGATCAACCTGGTCACCGACACCGGGCCGGCGTTGGCGATGGGTGTCGACCCGAGCACCGGCGACGTGATGTCGCGGCCACCGCGCCGGCGCGACGAGCGCGTGATCGACGCGCGCATGTGGTCGGGGGTGATCCAGGTCGGCGCGGTGATGGCGCTGGCCACGTTGCTGACGATCGACTACTACCTGCCCGGTGGCCTGATCGAAGGCACGCAGACGCTCGACAACGCACGCACGGCGGGCTTCACCGTTCTCGTGCTGGCGCAGTTGTTCAACTGCTTCAACGCGCGGTCGGACCGCACCAGCGCCTTCTCGCACCTGTTCGTCAACCGTTGGCTGTGGGGGTCGATCGCCCTGGCCGTGTTGCTGCAAATCGCAGTGGTGCACCTGACCTGGCTCAACGGCGCTTTTGGTACCGTGCCGCTGACGCTCGAGCAGTGGGCGCTGTGCACGGCGATGGCCAGCACGGTGTTGTGGGCGAGCGAACTGCGCAAGCTGGCGCTGCGGGCCTGGGCGACACGTTGATGGGGCCGATGGGCTTTGAGCTGCTGTGGGACCTGGCGAAGCTGGCCTTCTTCGTCGCCGTCGCCTATCTGGTGTTGCAGGCCAGCGCACGCCGCTGGCGGCCGGGGTGGTCGCTGACCCTGACCGTCCGCCGCATCGCGGTGCTGGGCGCGCTGACACTGATGATGACCGCGATCAAGTTGATCGAAGACGTCGTGGCCCAGGAGTCCGGCCCGGTCGATACCGCGATCTTGTGGTTCGTGCGCGAGCAGATGCCTGCGGCGCTGAACGGCTTCTTCGCTGCGCTCACGCTCAGCGGCTCGGCGCGTTTTTTGCTGCCGGCCAGCCTGGCAGTGGTGCTGGCGCTGCTGCTCGCCCGGCGGCGCTGGGAGGCCTTGCTGTTCGGCGCATCGATGCTCATCGCGCCGCTGCTCGTCTATGTGATCAAGGCGCTCGTCGGCCGCGACCGGCCACTGCTGTGGGAGACGCAGACCTACTGGGGCTCGAGCTTTCCGAGTGGCCACACGCTCAGCACCGCAGCCTTCGCCACCGCCGCCGCTTTGAGCCTGGCGCGGATCTGGCCGCATGGCGCCGCGCTGGTGACGGCAGCTGCGCTGCTGTGGGCCGCGCTGGTCGCGCTATCGCGTCTGGTGCTCGGTGTTCACTGGCCCTCGGATGTCCTCGCCGCGCTGTGCCTGGGCGCCTTTGTCCCGCTGTGCTTGAGCGTGGTCTTTGATCGCACGCCGGCCGGCAATCGTCGAGGCTGAGTGCGACAACGCACAGATGCCGCGACGCCAGCGCGCCACGATGCCGGATGAAAAGACTTGTCAACGGAGTCGGCCGCTGGCTGATCGCAGGAGCCATGGTGCTCGGGGCCGCGAGTCAGGCGCAGGCCCAGACCCAGATCACGATCGGCGTTTCAGTGCCGGGCATGAGCATCGGCATCAACATGCCCGCCTACCCGCAATTCGAGCAGGTGCCCGACTATCCTGTGTACTACGTGCCCGACGCGCACGCCAACTACTTCTTCTACGACGGCCTGTACTGGGTCTACCAGCAGGACAACTGGTATTCGAGTTCCTGGTACGACGGGCCCTGGTACGCGGTGGTGCCAATGCGCGTGCCCTTGTATGTGCTGCGCATTCCGGTGCGCTACTACCGCGACCCGCCGCCGGACTTTCGCGCCTGGCGGCCGGATGCGCCGCCACGCTGGGGCGACCGTTGGGGCCAGGACTGGCAGCGACAGCGCAAAGGTTGGGACCGCTGGGATCGCCGGGCGATGCCGGCCGCCGCGCCGCTGCCGCAATACCAGCGGCGCGATGCCGGCGATCGATATCCGAAGGCCGAGCAGCAGCGGTATTTGCACGGCGGCAACTACAGCCACCGGCCACGCGACGCTGCCGTGCGCCGGCAGGTGCAACAGCAGGTGGAACAGCGCGCGCCGCAGCGCGGCAACGAAGGCCGCGGCCCGGGCCGCCCAGAAGCGCAAGTCCCGCGCAAGCCGCCGAGCAGCGAGCGCGCCAGCGAGCGCGGCAACGACCGCGCCAAGGCCCCAGGCCAAGGCCATGCCAAGGCCGGTGACAAAAACCGCGAAGACGATGATGCACCCGGCCAGCGGAACAAGAAGTAGCCCTGCTCCGCGCTGCGTCGACCAGATCCAAACCCCGCCAACCTGAGGCGCCGACATGAACACTTTCGCGAGCACCCGCCCACCCATCACGCTGGCCCGCCCACAGGTTTCGACGCAGGACCTGGCCGCCTTGTTGTTGCGTTTGACTCTGGGCGTGCTGATGCTGCTGCACGGCATCGCCAAGGTCACCGGCGGCATCGATCCGATCGTCGGCATGGTCACCCAGGCCGGCCTGCCGTCCGCGCTCGGCTACGGCGTTTATATCGGCGAGGTCATCGCGCCGCTGTTGTTGATCGCCGGCGCCTGGACCCGCGCAGCGGCGGTGGTGATCGCCATCAACATGGTCGTGGCCGTTGCGCTGGCGCATGCCACGCAGCTCGCCACGCTGACGCCCAACGGCGGCTGGGCGTTGGAGCTGCAAGGTTTTTACCTGGCGACGGCGCTGGCCATCGCGCTGCTCGGCGCCGGGCGCTTCAGCGCCGGCGGTGTCGACGGCCGCTGGAATTGAGCGTTCGTCCTGCCCACAGGATTCACCTTGGCCACGGCGCCCGAGCCGACCGACGAGGGCGTGAAGCTGCGCGAGGTGGAGGGCCACACGCTGGCGGCGATCCGCTACTCGGGCCTCTGGTCGCAGGCCAACGACGCCGAGCATTTCGAGCAGCTCAGCGCGGCACTGCGGGCCGCCAAGCTCACCTGGGCCGGTGCGCCGGTGGTAGCTCGCTACAACGGGCCGTGGACGCCCTGGTTCCTGCGCCGCAACGAGCTCTGGTTGAGCCTGCCATAGGCCGCGCCCTTCCTGCATTCACCGTAACGCTCCATCAACCCGCTAGATCGAGGAATCTCATCATGAGTCATCACATCGATCAAGACACCCAAGCCTGCATCGACGCCTGCAACCTCTGCGCCACGGAGTGCGGCATCTGTTTTTCGCAGATGGTCGGCAAGGAAAGCGCCAATGCCTGTCCGTCATGTTGCATTGAATGTGCGGCGATCTGCCGCTTGTGCACCGATGCGATGGCCCGCAACAGCCCATTTGCCAAACAACTTTGCAAGCTGTGCGCGGACATCTGCGACTGGTGCGCAAAAGAGTGTGGTGCACACGACATGGATCACTGCAAGCGCTGCGCCGAGGCTTGCATCAAGTGCGCCGCAGCATGCCGCAAAATGGCCGCTTGATCGAACCGCCAGCAAGCTTGCCCGCCCAGCCTGCGCGAGCCTGAACCAGCGCCTTCAAGTCTCTGATCCATCCAAGGAGCGTACGATGTCCACCGAAGCCCAGTGCCCCTACGCAGGCGGCGCACGCCAACATGCCGTGGCCGGGGCCCGAACGAATGCCGACTGGTGGCCCCAGCAACTGAACCTGAGGGTTCTTCACGCGCAGGCCGCGCCGTCCAACCCGATGGGCGCGGCGTTCAACTATGCCGAGGCCTTCAAGAGCCTCGACCTCGACGCCGTGATCAAGGACCTGCATGCCCTGATGACCGATTCGCAGGACTGGTGGCCGGCCGACTATGGCCACTACGGGCCCTTCTTCATCCGCATGGCCTGGCACAGCGCGGGCACCTACCGCATCGCCGATGGCCGTGGTGGCGCAGGCTCGGGCGCGCAGCGTTTTGCGCCGCTCAACAGTTGGCCCGACAACGTCAGCCTGGACAAGGCGCGCCGGCTGTTGTGGCCGATCAAGCAGAAGTACGGCCAGAAAATCTCCTGGGCCGACCTGATCGTGCTCACCGGCACCGTCGCGCTCGATTCGATGGGCTTGAAGACCTTCGGCTTTGGCGGTGGCCGCGCCGACATCTGGGAGCCGCAAGAAGACATCGACTGGGGCCCGGAGAGCCAGTGGCTGGGCGACGAGCGCTACCGCGGCGAGCGCCAGCTCGACAACCCGCTGGCAGCGGTGCAGATGGGCCTGATCTACGTGAATCCGGAAGGCCCCAACGGCAACCCCGACCCACTCGGCTCGGCGCGCGACATCCGCGAGACCTTCACCCGCATGGCGATGGACGACGAAGAGACCGTGGCGCTGACGGCCGGCGGCCACACCTTCGGCAAGACCCACGGCGCCGCCGACCCAGGCCGCTACGTCGGGCCCGTGCCCGAGGCCGCGGGCATCGAAGAGCAGGGCCTGGGCTGGAAGAACAGCTTCGGCAGCGGCAAGGGCATGCACACCATCAGCAGCGGGCTCGAAGGCGCCTGGACCCCCAACCCGATTCGGTGGGACAACGGCTACTTCGAGACCTTGTTCGGCTACGAATGGGAACTGACCAAGAGCCCCGCCGGCGCGCAGCAATGGAAGCCCAAGGGCGACGCGGGCGCCGGCACCGTGCCCGACGCCCACGACCCGAACCAGCGCCACGCGCCGATGATGTCCACCGCCGACATGGCGATGCGCATGGACCCGGTCTACGAAAAAATCTCGCGCCGCTTCATGGCCGATCCACCGGCCTTCGCCGACGCCTTTGCACGCGCCTGGTTCAAGTTGACGCACCGCGACATGGGCCCGCGTGCGCGTTACCTCGGCCCGCTGGTGCCCAAGGAAGTGCTGATCTGGCAGGACCCGGTGCCCGCGGTCGACCATCCGCTGATCGATGGGCCCGACATCGCCGCGCTCAAGGCCAAGCTGCTCGCCAGCGGCCTTTCGATCCCGCAATTGGTGACCACGGCCTGGGCCTCGGCATCGAGCTTTCGCGGCAGCGACAAACGCGGCGGCGCCAATGGCGCGCGCATCCGCCTGGCGCCACAAAAGGATTGGGCCGTCAACCAGCCGGCTGAACTGGCGGCAGCGCTGCAGACGCTGACGGTGATCCAGAACGACTTCAACGGCGCGCAGTCGGGCGCCAAGCGGGTCTCGCTGGCCGACGTGATCGTGCTGGGCGGTTGCGCTGGCGTCGAGGCCGCAGCGAAGAAGGCTGGTGTTGAAGTTGACGTACCGTTCTCGCCGGGGCGTACCGATGCGTCGCAAGCGCAGACCGACGTGGAAGCGTTCGCCGTGCTGGAGCCGATGGCCGACGGCTTTCGCAACTACCTGCGCCAGGGGCACGAGACGTCGGCGGCCGATTTGCTGGTGGACCGCGCCAACCTGCTGACGCTGACCGCGCCAGAGATGACGGTGCTGGTCGGTGGCCTGCGCGTCCTCAATGCCAACGTCGGCGGGGCCGCGCATGGCGTCTTCACCCAGCGGCCAGCAACGCTGAGCACCGATTTTTTCGTCAACCTGCTCGACATGAAGACGCAGTGGCAGCCGTCTGCCAACGCCGCTGGCGTGCTGGAAGGGCGCGACCGGCCCACCGGTGCGCTGCGCTGGACCGGCACCGTCGTCGATCTGATTTTCGGATCGAACGCCCAGCTTCGCGCCCTGGCCGAGGTCTATGCGAGCAGCGACGCGCAGCCGGCGTTTGTGCGCGACTTCGTGGCGGCCTGGAACAAGGTGATGAACCTGGACCGCTACGACTTGGCGTGAGCTGCTCGATCAGGCCCGATTCATGACGCCAGGGCCGGATAGTCGGTGTAGCCTTTCGCGCCGGGCACGTAGAAGGTCGCCATCTCGGGGGCGTTGAGCGGAGCGTCCTTGCGCATGCGTGCGACCAGGTCCGGGTTGGCCAGGAACGGGCGTCCGAAGGCGACCAGGTCGCCGCGCTTGTCCTGCAAGGCCTGCTCTGCGCTCGCATGGTTGAAGCCCCCGGAGAGGATGAACAGGCCGTCAAAGCCCGCACGCAGCTTGAGCTTGAAGTCGGTGGGCACCGGCGGTGCGCCCATCGAAGAGTGGTCGACCAGGTGGATGTAGAGCAGGCCTAACTCGGAAAGTGATTGGGCCAACGCCAGGTATTGCGCCTGCACGTCGGGAAACTCGCCAGTGCCGTTGAACACGCCGTAGGGCGAGAGGCGAATGCCGACCCGGTCGCGGCCGATGGCTGCGACCGACGCGCGCGCGACTTCCAGCGCCAGGCGGTTGCGGCCCTCGATGCTGCCGCCGTGGCTGTCGGTGCGCAGGTTGACCAGCGGGTTCAGAAACTGCTCGATCAGGTAGCCGTTGGCGCCGTGCAGCTCGACACCGTCGAAGCCCGCCTCGATCGCGAGCTTCGCGGACGTTGTGTACTCCTGCACCGCGTGGGCGATGTCGTAACCGGTCATGGCGCGTGGCGCACTGTGTGGCTGCATGCCCAGCGTGTCGGTGAACATCTCACCCGGGCAGGCCGCGTTGCCGGGGCCCAGCACCTCGGCGCCCGGCGGCAAGTTGGCGATATGCGCGACGCGGCCACAGTGCATCAACTGCACGAAGATCTTGCCACCCCTGTCGTGCACCGCCGATGTCGTGGCTCGCCAGGCACCAACCTGGGCAGCGTCGTACAGGCCAGGGATGCGCGGGTAACCCAGTCCGTTGTGGCTGGGCGAGGTGCCTTCGCTGATGATCAGCCCGGCGCTGGCGCGTTGGCCGTAGCAGGTGGCCATCAGCGCGTTGGGCGTGTGTGCGGGCGTCGCACGGCTGCGTGTCAGAGGTGCCATCACCATGCGATTGGCGAGCTGCAGCGAGCGGGCAGAAAACTTGTCGAACAGCATGGGGGCTCCTTGAGGTTTCGATTCCGCGGGCCGCGGAGAAGGTCGCACCACCCGCGCTGCCAGGGGACTGCAATATGCCCATCGGGAATCGTCGGGTCTGTGGGTTGGCGCACCCAAATTGCCAGGCACCCGCCAGAGGACCTGGGTTCACCGCCAGCGGCCAGCAGCCGTCTGCAGATGAGAGTTCGGTGCGCTGGCGCATTGACCCACCGCCCGATCTTGGCTACAAGCGTGTGTACCCACCAGCGACCCAGGCAAGCACCATGACCGCCACCCCGCCAAACTGCTTGCGATGCACTGTGAGCCGGGCGTGACCGAGGCTCTGGTCGCACCGTCTGCGCCCGAAGCAACAACCGAAACATCGACCGCGAAGTCGACGACGGAAAAGCCGCCAACGACCACACCCGCCCAGCCCACAAGCCCCGCATCAAAGCCCGGCGAACCTGCGCCCACTGCGCCCGCGCAAGGTGAAAAGAAGGTCACCCCGCGCAGCCTGCGCAGTTGGCTGCTGATCGCCCTGGCCGCTGTGCTGGTGCTGGCCGCCGCGATGTACTTGCTGCGCAATGTGCTGCTGGGCACGCCGACTCCGGTTTACACCGCCACCCAGGCTGAGCTGGTGCAAACGGTGGTCGCCAGCGGCCGGGTGGTGTCGCCGCAGCGGGTCTCGGTGGCGCTGCAAGGCTCAGGCCGGGTGCTGCGCGTGGCGGTGGCCGCGGGCCAAACCGTTGAGCGCGGACAACTGTTGATCGAGTTGGACAACAGCGACGCCCGCGCCAGCCTGGCCCAGGCCAGTGCCGCCGTGGCCCAAGCCCAGGCCCGTGTGCGGCAACTGCGTGAGCTGAGCCAGCCCCTGGCGACACAAGCGCTGGCGCAGGCCCAGGCCACGGCGCTGCAAACGCGCAGGGTGCTGGTGCGCGACCGCGACCTGGTGGCGCAAGGCTTCATCAGTCAAGCCGCTCTGGACGACGCGCAGCGCGCGGCGGATGTGGCCAGCAGCCAGGTGACCAGCGCCCAGGCGCAAGCCCAAAGCAACACCCCCAGCGGCAGCGACGCGGCGCTGGCCCAAGCCACGCTGGCCCAGGCGCTGGCCGGGCAGCAACTGGCCAGCGTCAAGCTGGCGCAAGGGCAGGTGCTGGCGCCCAGCAGCGGCGTGCTGATCTCGCGCGACGTGGAGGTGGGCGACATCGTGCAACCCGGCAAGGCGCTGATGGTGTTGGCCGCCGCCGGGCAGACCCAGGTGTTGGTGCAGATCGACGAGAAAAACCTGTCGAAAATCGCATTGGGGCAAAAGGCATTCGGCTCGGCCGACGCCTTTGCCAACCAGCGCTTTGATGCCGTGGTGGCCTACATCAACCCCGGCGTGGATGCAGCACGCGGCTCGGTCGAGGTCAAGCTGGCGGTGGCCCAGCCGCCGGCGTACTTGCGCCAGGACATGACGGTCTCGATTGACATCGAAACCGCCCGGCGCACGGCGGCTGTGGTGCTGCCCACCAGCACGCTGGAAGACGCCGCCAGCGACAAGCCCTGGGTGCTGGTGGTGCGCGACAAACGCGTCGTCAAGCAGTTCGTCACGCTGGGCCTGCGCGGCGACACAAGGGTCGAGGTGCTCGGCGGCATTGCTGCGGGCGAAGGCGTGGTGCCGGTGTCCAAAACAGGCGTGAAAGCCGGCCAGCGCGTGCGCGCCAACGTGACCGCTGTGCCACCGCCACGGGTGCCGGCCACCACCACGGCTGGCCCGCCATTGCGTTGAATCCATGAGCCCGTTCCCCCATGAGCCCACTGCTGCCATTTGAGTGGGTTCTGGCCACCCGGTTTTTGCGCGAGGGCCTGCTGCAAACGCTGTTCATCATCGCTGGCGTGGCCCTGGGCGTGTCGGTGATCGTCTTCATGTCGGCGCTGCTGACGGGCCTGCAAGCGAGCATTTTCAACACGCTGCTGGACTTTCAAGCGCAGATCGTCATCAAGTCGCCCGACGAAGCGCCGCGCAGCTTGCG
>JANPDN010000033.1:0-4643 GCA_031431555.1 Rubrivivax sp. | reverse complement strand
CGCGCACAAACTGCGGCACGATCCTGCGGCCCTGAAAGATCGGCACCGCCGGGCGCATCTCGGCGGCGCTGGCCGAACAGTCGACATAGAGCCGTTGTGGGTCAGACGGCACGCTGCCCTGCTGCAGCACGATCTGGTCGGCTTCAATGCAAACGACGCGGCCGAGGCGGATCACCTGCTTGATCGTGCGCAAGGCATCGAGCTCGGCGTGCGACACGGTGGCGGCGTGGTACATGCCGGGCTGCACGGTTGGATCCAGCCGCAGCAGCTGGTCATGCGCTTCGAGCTGGGCGAACAGGCTCTCAGCCGATTCGGCCTCGGCGACACAGGCCATCTGGCGTGCCATGCCGCCGATCGACTGCATGAAAAACTCATCGCCGGGTTGCACATTGGCGCGGTTGATGAACCAGGAATCGCGTGGCATGACCCAGCTGATCGCTGCCGGCGCGACGCCGTTTTCGAGCAGCCACAAGCAGGCATCGATGCCAGTCTTGCCGGCCCCGACCACGACATACCCCGACGGCGGCGCGCGCAACCTGGGCAGATCGTTGAGCGGAATGCAGCGCACACCCGCAGCGACCGCGTATTTGGGTGGGTGGGTCGACGGCACCGCGGTATTCAGGTAGGTCGTGTCGACGACCTTCTTGCTGAACTGCACCGCCTGCCGCTGACCACCGAGCAGCGATGTGATGTGGTGGCCGCCGGTATCGTCGCCGCCGCAGTCGCTCATCGGAAAGTAGCGCACCCGTCCTGACGCGACGAAGGTCTGCATCAGGTTTTCGTAGTAACTCACGATCTCGGCCGCGGTGGCGCGCTCGCACATGCCGTGGTTCAGCGGGCCGGTGTCTCGCGAGTCGCCACCCAGCGGGCGCGAGTTGACGCCGTAGTAGGCCGACGGCTGGTGCAGGCGCACAAAAGGATAAGCATCGTTCCAATGCCCGCCCGGGCCATGGTGCCGATCGACGATCACGATGCGCGCCGAGGTTTCGTGAAAGACAGTGTCGGCGAAGGCCATGCCGACGGCACCGCTGCCAATGATCAGGTAGTCGGTTTCGATGATCGCTGCGCTCATGCGGGTTGTCCTGCTCGGGTTGGAGGGCAGACCCGCATCCTAGGCGACAGCGCGGGCGGCGCTGACCACCGCCCGATCAGCCGGCGTGCAAGTAGCGCGCCGCGAGTTCATCGAGCGCCGCCGGCGTCAAGCCCAGGCGCTGGCTGAAGTAGCTGTCGATGCCGCCCGGCGTTTGGTCCACGATCTCCAGCGCGGCGTCGAGAAAACCGGCTTGCACCTGCCACATCACGGCCAGCGCCTCGGGTGGCAGATCGCTGCGGGCCACGGCCGGGCGGCGGTAGTGGCGGTTGCTGAGCAGGTAGTCCTGCATCACGACGCCGCGCGGCACACCCAGCGCCAACAGCAGCAAGGCGCAAGCGACGCCGGTGCGGTCTTTGCCGGCGGTGCAATGCATGACCACCGGCGCATCGGTTTGCAGCAGTTGTTCGAACATTTGCGCAAAGCGCGGTGCCTGGGTGCTGACCAGGTTTTGGTAGAGATCGCGCATCAGCCCGGCGGTGACCTCGGCGGTCAAGGCCTGGCCTGAATCGGTGATCTGCTGCATGCGTTCGACCACGGTCGGCTCGATGGCCAGCGCATGCACGCGCACACCGGCAAGTTGATACGGCGCCGCGGCACGTTCGGCATCGCCACGAAAGTCAAACGACTGGGCCAGGCCGATGCCGGCCAGCGTTGCATGGTCGTCGGCGCTCAAGCCGGCGAGATGGTCGGAGCGGAACAGCCGGCGCCAGCGCAGCACCAGGCCGTCACGACCGACATAACCGCCGAGGTCGCGGAAGTTGCTGGCGCCTCGCAAGGGCAGGACGCGGTCGGCGTGATCAGGCATTGGTTTCCCCATTGAGTAGTGATCGGTGCTGCGCGCGCGGCCCGGCTGGGCATCACGGGTCGATGCGGTCCGGAGCGACTTCGGCGCCTCAGGCGTCGCGCGATCTTGCCGCGCCTGGTAGGCGGCCATGCCCGCAGCGCCGCTGTCGGACGGAAAGCGTATCACCGCGAGATCGATGAAGCCGCGCACGTCGGGGCTTGAGCGGCGGCGACTCGGGTACACGGCCGGTCCACGCACGCAACTGGTGTCGCGTCGACTGATCTTGCGCAAACCGGCGGGCGGGATGCTTGCGCAAACTGCGCGCCTCGCAGGATGGCTAGCCAGGAGCACCGGGATGTTCAATCGACGCGACTTCTGCCTCGCGGCGCCCTTGCTGGTCACGGCCTGTGAAGCGGCCGGCGAGAGTTACGACGAGGCGATCGCGCGGACCTGGAAGCTCGGCGCGCTGCAGGGCCTGGAGGGCATCGCCCTGCGGCGCGAGCCGGTGCGCTACGCGACGCTGGCGCCATCGAGTCACAACACGCAGTGCTGGAAGTTCGGCATCGACGAGCAGGCGATCACGATCCTGCCCGACCTGACCCGGCGCTGCCCGGCGGTCGACCCCGACGACCACCATCTATTTGTCTCGCTCGGCCGTGCTGCAGAGAACCTCAACCAGGCCGCGCTGGCGCATGGCCTCAAGGCCGAGCCGGTCTTCGACGCCCGCCGCAATGCCTCGCGCATCGCGCTCCAGCCGACCACGGCCACGTCAACACCACTCTTCCAGGCGATCGCGCAGCGGCAGTCGACCCGCGCCGAGTACGACGGCAAGCCGCTGTCCAGCGAAGACCTGCGCCTGCTCGAACTGGCCGCAGCCGGCGGTGGCGTGGGGCTCGTGCTGTTGACCGAAAAGGCGGCGCTGGACAAGGCGCTCGAATTTGTCGTGCAAGCCAACACCGCACAGATGAACGACCCGGCCTTCGTCGAAGAACTCAAGGCCTGGATTCGCTTCGCAAGCAGCGACGCCGTGCGCCTGGGCGACGGGCTCTACGCCGCGTCGTCGGGCAATCCGACGCTGCCGCGCTGGCTCGGCAGCCGGCTGTTCAACTATGCCTTCACGCCAAAAAGCGAAAACGACAAGTATGCAATGCATGTGCGCAGCTCGGCCGGCATCGCGGTTTTTGTTGGCCCCAGCGACGACAAAGTCGGTTGGATCGAGACCGGCCGCGCATACGAACGTTTTGCCCTGCAGGCCACCGCTTTGGGCGTGCGTACCGCGCACCTGAACCAGCCGGTCGAGGTGGCGGCGCTGCGGCCGGCGTTTGCCAACTTCGTCGGTGCCGCCGGCAAACGGCCGGACCTCGTGGTCCGCTTCGGACGCGGGCCGACGCTGCCACCTTCGTTGCGCCGGCCGCTGCAAGCGGTGCTGCTGTGATGCAGCGCTCGGCGCGATGCAAGCTCGTCGCGCGCTGATCAACGCCACGCGGCCATGAAGCGCTGGCGGCTGCTCGCGGTGCTTGCCGCCATCGCCGCCGCGTGGTGGTTCATCGACTCGCGGTTCGAGCGCGATCTGGCCTCGGCCACTGCACGCGCCGAGCAAGGCAGCGCCGTCATCAACACCGGCTGCGGCGCGATCGAATACCAGGAAGCCGGCCAGGGGATACCGCTGCTGATCGTGCATGGCAGCGGTGGCGGCCACGATCAGGGCATGGCCTATGCACGCCCGTTCACGCAGCACGGGATTCGCGTCATCGCGATGTCGCGCTTCGGTTATCTGCGCACGCCCCGGCCCGCCGATGCGTCGCCGCAAGCACAGGCCGATGCGCACCGCTGCCTGCTCGACGCGCTGGGCATCCCGAAGGCCGCGGTGATGGGCGTGTCGGCCGGTGCGCCGTCGGCAACGCAGTTGGCGATACGCCATCCCGACCATGTCAGCGCCCTGGTGCTGGTGGTGCCGATTGCCTACAAGCCGGGCACGGTGGCCGACTCCGCGCCGAAGGTCTCGGACGGCAAGGACAGCCTGCTTCTGCGCCTGCTCGGATCGGACTTCTTGTTCTGGGCCGGCCTGCAGCTGGCGCGCGACCAGGTCCTCCAACATGTGCTGGCGACACCACCGGCGCTGGTTGCATCAGCCAGCGAGCAAGAACGCGCCAGGGTCAAAGCGATGGCCGAGCAGATCCTGCCGGTGTCCAAACGCATCGTCGGGCTGCTTGACGACACCGGCCTGGGCAAACGCCTCGGGCCCTACGCGCTGGCCTCGGTGCGCGCGCCGACCCTCGTCATCAGCGCCCGCGACGACGGCTTCGGCACGTACGCCGCTGCCGAGTACACGGCTGGCCAGATCAGCGGCGCCAACTTTGTCGGCTTCGACAGCGGCGGGCATTTGTTGGTCGGGCGCGATGAGGCCCTGCGGGCGGCCATCGTTGCGTTGTTGGACCGGGTGCGCGGGCCGTGAAGACGCGCTGTCGTAGTCGCTTGCGCTGACCTGGCCTACATCAGCACAATGTCGTATCGAGGATGCATCGCGGGAAAGTCTTTGTGGATCAACAGGTTGCGACGCATGGGACGCTACTGCTCATATCCGGCTACCCGTCTGGCTACCTGTCGCACCCGGGCTCTGCCTGGGCTGCATGGGACGTGGTGATCTCAGACATGAACAGCTTCAGCCTCGATGACAGGTCGCAGCTCAGGACGCAGCCCACGGTCGGTGACCAAGTCGACCGATCGGCCCAGCAGATCCTCGAGGAAGAACTGGACGCCGAAGAA
>JANPDN010000032.1:0-40535 GCA_031431555.1 Rubrivivax sp. | reverse complement strand
GAAGATCAGCGCGGCCGGCCTCGCCGAACGTGACCGGCGTGTCTTCGCGTGGTTGCGCGAGCGGCGCATCCCGGTGGCGGTCTCGATGGCCGGCGGTTATGGCCGCGATCTGGCGACCACGGTGGCCATCCAGTGCCAGACGCTGGCACTGGCGCAGCAGAGCTGGCAGCAGTGGGCCCATGAACCGGCGGCAGAATGTCGGGCATGAGCCTTCGGCCCGCCGCGCTGCCCCGACACCACTACCGCCAGTTTCAATCGATCACCACGCGCTGGTCGGACAACGATGTCTACGGCCATGTCAACAACGTCGTCTACTACGCCTGGTTCGACACCGCGGTGAACCGCTGGCTGATCGAAGCCGGCGCGCTGGATGTCAATCAGGGCGCGCTGATCGGCCTTGTGGTGCAGACCCACTGCGACTATTTCTCGCCGCTGCAGTTTCCGCAGACCGTCGACGCCGGCGTCGTGGTCGCGCAGGTTGGCAAATCCAGCGTGCGCTACGAGATCGGGCTCTTTGCCGCTGGCGCTGATTTCACTGCGGCGGCCGGCCACTTCGTGCATGTCTACGTCGACCGGCAGACGCGGCGCCCGGTGGCGCTGCCGGCCGAATTTCTCAACGCGATCCAACCCCTTCGTGCCACCGAATGATCCCCACCCAGAACATCACGCCAGAATCCACCGCGGCGGTCGACGCCGCTATCACATCGCGCCATTCGATGCGCGGTTTTCTGCCGACGCCGGTGCCGCAGCAGGTCATCGAAGACATCTTGCGGGTGGCCTCGTTCGCGCCATCGGGCACCAACACCCAGCCCTGGAAAGTGACCGTGCTCACCGGGGCGGCCAAGCTTTCGCTGTCGACGGCGATCCGCGCGGCTTTTGACGACCCCGATGAACGCGCCCGCCACACCGAGGAATACGCCTACTACCCGACCGAGTGGCAGTCGCCCTACATCGAGCGCCGGCGCAAGGTGGGGTGGGACCTGTACGGCCTGCTCGGCATCGGCAAGACCGACAAGCTGCGCATGCACGAGCAGCACCGACGCAACTACGATTTTTTTGATGCGCCGGTGGGTTTGATCTTCACGATCGACCGCCTGATGCGCCAGGGCAGCTGGCTCGACTACGGCATGTTCCTGCAAAACGTGATGGTCGCGGCGCGGGCGCGCGGGCTGCACACCTGCCCGCAGGCCGCCTTCACGCCGTTTCACCGCGTCATCGAATCACAGCTCGGCATGCCCGCCAGCGAGATGCTGGTCTGCGGCATGTCGCTCGGTTATGCCGACCCGGCGGCGATCGAAAACTCGCTGATCACGGAGCGCGAGCCGGTCGCCAGCTTCACGCGCTGGGTCGCATGAAGCGCTGACCGCATCTTCCAAACACAGCCACCATGAGACACCGACCGTGAACACCGCAGCAGTCATCGCCGGCCCGGCCATTGGCCCGGTGCCGGTCGAATTCATCCTCTTCGCCTGCGTGCTGGCCGGCGTGGCGATGTTTCATGCCCACACGCTGCGCATCGCGCTCGGCGGAGCGATCGTGATCGCGCTCTACAAGATCGTCTTCGCGCCGTTCAAGACCGGCGCCGGCGTAGTGGGCCTGCTTGGCCACCTGAATCACGAGTGGGTGATCCTGGTCAACCTTCTGCTGCTGCTGACGGGCTTTGCGCTGCTGGCCAAGCTGTTTGAAGACAGCGAGGTGCCCGCCGTCTTGCCGCGCTACCTGCCCGACGACTGGAAGGGCTGCTTCGTGCTGCTGGCGCTGATCTTCGTGCTGTCGAGTTTTCTCGACAATATCGCCGCGGCGATGATCGGTGGCGCGATCGCACACACCGTGTTCAAGGGCCGTGTCCATATCGGTTATCTGGCGGCGATCGTCGCCGCGTCCAACGCCGGCGGCGCCGGCAGCGTCGTTGGCGACACGACGACGACGATGATGTGGATCGCCGGTGTCTCGCCGGTCGAGGTGCTTGAGGCCTTCCTCGCCTCGGGTGTCGCGCTGTTGGTCTTTGGCATCCCGGCGGCGCGGCAGCAGCAGGCTTATGCACCGATCCAGCAAGACGCCGATGCTTCGGCGCACATCGACTGGGTGCGGGTGGGCATCGTCGCCTTCATTCTGGTGTCGGCGATCGCAGTGAATGTCACGGTCAACCTGCGCTTCAACTCGATCAGCGACAGCTTCCCGTTTCTCGGTGCCGCGGTCTGGGTCGCGATCCTGATTGGCGCCGCGCTGCGCCGGCCCGACTGGAGCCTGTTGCCGGGGGGGTGCAAGGGCGCGGTGTTTCTGCTCTCGCTGGTGCTTTGTGCGTCGATGATGCCGGTTGAAAAACTGCCCGCCGCGTCATGGCAATCCGCTCTCGGGCTGGGATTCTTGTCCGCTGTCTTCGACAACATCCCGCTCACCGCATTGGCGCTCAAACAAGGAGGCTACGACTGGGGTTTTCTGGCCTACGCGGTGGGCTTCGGCGGCTCGATGATCTGGTTCGGCTCGTCGGCGGGTGTGGCGCTGTCGAGCATGTACCCGCAGGCGCGGTCGGTCGGTTTGTGGCTGCGTCACGGCTGGCATGTGGCGCTGGCCTATGTCGTCGGCTTCTTTGTGATGTTGGCGCTGATCGGCTTCAACCCGGGCTCGGTGCCGCGCGGCAGTGCGGCCGCGAACCAGGTCGCCAGCCCGGCCGGCGCCGCTGCACCAGCGGCGTTGCCGTCCAAATGAAAGGTTGGACATGAAACAGCCCGCTGTACTCGTCGCCCGCGCCGTGTTTCCCGATATCGTCGAGCGCCTGAGAGTGCACTTCGATGTCGAAGACAACCCCGGCGACATCATCTTCAGCAACGCGCAACTCATCGAACGCCTGCAAGGCAAGGCGGGCGCTTTCACGACTGGCAGCGAACGCATCGACGCTGAGGTGCTCGCCTCGTGCCCGGGCTTGCGCGTCGTCGCCAACATGGCGGTGGGCTACAACAATTTCGACATCGCCGCCTGCACCGCGCATGGCGTGCTCGCCACCAACACGCCTGACGTGCTGACCGAGACCACCGCCGACTTTGGTTTCGCGTTGATGATGGCCACGGCGCGGCGGATGGCCGAGAGCGAGCATTTCCTGCGCCGCGGCGAATGGACGCGCTGGTCCTACGACATGTTCACCGGCAGCGACGTGCATGGCGCGACGCTCGGCATCCTGGGCATGGGCCGCATCGGTCAAGCGATCGCTCGCCGCGGCGCGCTTGGCTTCGGCATGAAGGTGATCTATCACAACCGCAGTCGGCTGCCGCTGGCCGAAGAAGCCCCGATCGGTGCGCGTTATGTCGACAAGGCCACGCTGCTGCGCGAGGCCGACCACCTGCTGCTGGTGCTGCCGTATTCAGCCGCCAGCCACCACGTCATCGGTGCCGCAGAACTTGGCCTGATGAAACCGACGGCGACGCTGACCAATATCGCGCGTGGCGGCATCGTCGATGACGCTGCACTGGCGGCGGCGCTGCGCGAGCGCCGCATCGCAGCCGCCGGGCTGGACGTCTTTGAACGCGAGCCGGCGGTCCACCCCGATCTGCTGACCCTGCCGAATGTCGTGCTCACCCCGCATATCGCCAGCGCCACCGTCGCAACGCGGCGCGCGATGGCCAACCTGGCCGCCGACAACCTCATCGCCGCGCTGACCGGCGGCGCGCCGCCGACGCCCATCAACCCGGACGTGCTGCGCCGCGCGACTTGAGATGAAGACCGCCGCGCAGCGCCTGAGACAATCACCCCCATGCCCGAATCGATAGCCATGGCGGCGGCCCTCGCGCTGCTGGTGCTGATCCTGCTGCTGGTGCTTTGGCTGCTGTTGCGCCGGCAAGCTGGCAGCGAGGTCGAAAGCGCCGTCAACCAGACGATCGAAAAACTCGAACGCGAACTGCGCGACGAACTTGGCCGCCAGGCGCAGACCTCCCGCGCCGACCTCGGCACCTTCCAGCAGATGCTGCTCGCCCAGGGCGGCGACGTCGCGCGAACGCAGAACGAGCAGATCGATTCTTTCCGACTGCAATTGAGCGCGACCGCGCAGCAGACCGACGCCGCGCTGCGCCGCTTCAGTGACACCCTGGCTGAACAGTTGCAAGCGCTGTCGGCGGCCAACGAGCGGCGCCTGATCGCGCTGCAAGAAGGCAACGAAAAAAAGCTCGACCAGATGCGCGCGACGGTCGACGAAAAACTTCACGCCACGCTTGAGCAGCGCCTGGGCGAGAGTTTCAAGCAGGTCGCCGACCGCCTCGAGCAGGTCCACCGTGGCCTCGGCGAGATGCAGACGCTGGCGCGTGATGTCGGCTCGCTGAACCGGGTGCTGAACAACGTCAAGACCCGCGGCATCGTCGGCGAGGTGCAACTCGCGGCCTTGCTCGAACAGGTCTTCACGCTGGAGCAGTACGCGGCGAATGTCGAGACCGTGCCGGGTTCTGGCGCGCGGGTCGAATTTGCGATCCGCCTGCCGGGCCGGCGTGGCCCCGAGGACGGGGGCGCGCCGCTGTGGCTGCCGATCGATGCCAAGTTTCCGCGTGAGGACTACGAGCGCCTGCTCGATGCCCAAGAGCGTGCCGACCCGGTGGGTGTGGAGACGGCGGCCAAGGCCATCGAGACACGCCTGAAGCTCGAGGCCAAGACGATCCGCGAAAAGTATGTCGCGGCACCGCACACGACCGATTTTGCGATTCTCTTCGTGCCGACCGAAGGCCTGTATGCCGAAGCACTGCGCCGGCCGGGCTTGGTGCAGGCGTTGCAGCGCGAATACCAGATCATGCTCGCCGGGCCGACGACGCTTCTTGCGACGTTGTCGAGCCTGCAAATGGGCTTTCGCACCCTGGCGCTTGAAAAACGCAGCGCCGAGGTCTGGCAGGTGCTGGGCATGGTCAAGACCGAGTTCCAGCGCTTTGGCGATGTGCTTGCCAAGACCAAGAAAAAACTCGATGAAGCGAGCTCGACGATCGACGCCGCCGAGGTGCGAACGCGAGCGATGGCGCGCCAGTTGAAGAGTGTTGAAGCGATGCCGGACGCCGCACTCGACGCCGCGGCACGCGCGCTGTTGCCCGGCGCTGCGGGCGACGACAGCGAAGACACGCTCGAGCGCAACAGCACCGTCGCCACCGCCACCAACACCGCCGGCTCGCCGCTTGCCTGATCCCGGCGCGGGCATCGCCGGGCGCGTTGTGCTGGCGCTGGTCATCGGCCAGGTCGGCATCCACGCTTCGATGGCCGGGCTGCGCATCGCTGCACCATTGCAGACGCTGCGCGAAGGTTATGGCGCCTGGTCGGTCGGCATGTTGATGGCGGTGTTTGCCGCCGCACCGGTGCTGTTGGCGCTGTGGTCGGGGCGCATGGCAGACCGCTATGGCTACCACCGGCCAGTGCATATCGGCATCGTGCTCACCGTTCTCGGCGGGCTGCTCGCGGTGGCATCGACCTACGCCCAAGGCCGGCTGCACTTCTGCCTGTTGATCGTTGGCGGCATGTTTGCCGGTGCTGGCGCGAACATGGGCATGCTCGCGATCCAGCGCACCGCCGGCCAGGCCGCGCGGAATGCTGCCGAGCGTGTGCGCATCTTCAGCTGGCTCGGTGTGGCGCCGTCGCTTGCCAATGTCGTCGGGGCGGTCTCGGCCGGCTTCATGATCGACTACGGCGGCTTCGGCGCGGCCTATGCGTTGATGCTCGCGCTGCCGCTGCTGACGCTGGTCAGCGCGCGCTGGGTGCCGCGGCGTGAGGCTGCTGCAGAAGTCACCAAGACGGGCCAGCATGGCACGGCCTGGAATCTGTTGCGTGCGCCGGGCATGAAGCGCCTGCTCGTCGTCAACTGGCTGATCTCGGCGTGCTGGGACGTGCACAGTTTTGCGGTGCCGCTGATCGGCCATGAATACGGCTACACCGCGTCGACGATCGGCCTGATCTCGGGCACCTTCACGCTCAGCGTGACCCTGGTCCGGCTCGTGATCCCGATGCTCGCGCACCGCGTCAGCGAGATCGTCGTGCTGCGTGCGGCGATGGTCACCACCGGTGTCGTGCTGGTGCTCTATCCGTTCGCCAAATCACCTTGGCTGATGGCCGGTCTGTCGGCGCTGCTGGGTGTTGGCCTCGGTGCGGTGCAGCCGATGATCATGGCCACGCTGCACCAGATCACACCCGACCAGCGCCATGGCGAAGCGCTGGCATTTCGCTCTATGGCGATCAATCTGTCGAGTACGGTGATGCCGCTGCTCTTTGGCGCTGCCGGGGTGGCGGTGGGCGTCGCAGCGCTGTTCTGGGTGGTTGGCGCGAGCGTTGCGTTGGGCTCGCATCTGGCGGTCAGGCTGGCGCACAAACCAGCGGCCGACTAGCCACTGCCCGGCCAGTGCCGGGCCAGTGCGCGTCAACCGTCGGATCGGCGCCGCAAGAATGCCGGCTCGCCAGTGTCACCAGCGCTGAACCAACCGCAGCTGCTCAGAATTTGATGCCGGGTTGCGGCGGCCGCTCAGCGTCGCCGCGGGGCGCGGTCGTCGGCGATACCGGGGCTGGCGGCTCGGCAGCAGGCGCGGGTGCAGCGGGCGCTGCGCGCGCCACCAACGGGGTTGCCGCGGGCGCGCGCCAGCCGCGTGGCAGGCGGGATTCGCGCGGGTAATTTGCAGCGTCGAGATAGCTGCTCCAGTCGGCGGAAGAAAAGCCGCGCAGCGCCTGCGCGCCGACGGTGGCCGCCGGAATCGTGCGCGACCCGACCAGGCGCTCGAGAGCCGCGCCGTCGTCGTCGGTCTGGATGCGTTTTTCGCTGAAAGGCACACCACGTTGCTGCAACAAGCGCCGGGCATCGTCACAGGGCGGGCAGTCGGCGGCGGCATAAAACGTCACCGGGAAACGCGCTGCCACCTGGCGCAGCTCGAGCGGCAATTGCAGGTCTTCGCCACCCGCTGCCGCGGCGGTGCCGGCAGCGTTGCCAGTCGCGTCGCGACGCAGCTCGGTGACCCGTGCGCCGGGCTCGATGGGCGCGCGGTCGGTGTAGGTGATCTTGCCGTCAGGCCCGACGACCTTGTACAGCGCCTGCGCTGGCGTTGCCGCCAGTATCAGCGCGGCGAGCAAGGTACCGGGCAGCGACGCGTCGAGCAGCAAAGCGGCGGGGGTGGTCTTCAGCTTGAACGTCGGCAGCGGCATCGGGTTGGATCCTCAGGCGAGCCCGGCACGGCGCAGCAGCGCATCGGCGCTGGGGGCACGACCGCGAAAAGCGCGGAAGCTGTCCAGGGCCGGGCGGCTGCCGCCCGCTTCGAGAATCTCGCGACGGTAGCGCCTGCCGGTCTCGGCGTCCAGCGCGCCGGCCTGCTCGAAGGCACTCCAGGCGTCGCTGCTGAGCACTTCGGCCCATTTGTACGAGTAATAACCCGCCGCATAACCGCCGGCGAAGATATGCGCAAAGGCGTGCGGGAAGCGGTTGATCGCCGGCGGCGGCAGCACCGAGACTTCGACGCGCACTTCTTCAGCCAACGCGTTGATGCGCGTGGCTTGAGCCGGCTCGGCGTAGACCCGCATGTCGAACAGCGCGTACTCCATCTGCCGCAGCAGCCCCAAGCCGACGAGGTAGTTGCGTGCTGCGAGCATCTTGTCGAACAAGGCGCGCGGCAGCGGCTCGCCGGTGTCGACATGCGCGGTCATGCGCCGCAGCACGTCCCATTCCCAACCGAAGTTTTCCATGAACTGGCTCGGCAGCTCGACCGCATCCCACTCGACGCCGCTGACCCCGGACACGCCGAGTTCGTCGACCTGGGTCAGCAGGTGGTGCAGGCCGTGGCCCCATTCGTGGAACAGGGTCAGCACATCGGCATGCGTCAGAAGCGCTGGCCGATCGCCTTGTGGGGATGCGAAATTGCACACCAGGTGGGCCACCGGCGTCTGCACCTCGCCAGCGCCGTCGGGCCGCAGCCAGCGGCTGCGTGCCGGGGCCATCCAGGCGCCAGGGCGTTTGCCGGGGCGCGCGTGCAGATCGAGGTAGACACGAGCCAACAGCTTGGGCGGCGCGCCTGGCGCAACATCGCGGCGCGTGATGCGCAGCACTTGCACGCTGTCGTGCCAGACCGGGGCGGTGTCGGCGCTGATCGCAACATCGAAGAGTGTTTCGACGATGCGCAGCAGGCCGTCGAGCACCCGCGGCAGCGTGAAGTACGACTGCACCTCGAGCGCGCTGTAGCTGTACTGCGCCTCGCGTAGTTTTTCGCTGACAAAGGCCAGGTCCCAGGCTTGCGGGTCGTGAAGCCCCAGCTGCGCCGAGGCAAAGTCGCGCAGCTGCTCGAGCTCGCGCTGCGCATGCGGCCGCGCACGTTGCGCCAGGTCGCGGATGAAGTGAATCACCTGCGTCGCCGAGTCAGCCATCTTGGGCACTATCGACATCTCGGCGTAGTTGGGAAAGCCGAGCAACTGCGCCTGCTCCTGGCGCAGTTGCAGCAGCTCGGCCATTGCGCCCGAGTTGTCCCAGGCCGCCGGCCCGAGGTCGCTGGCGCGCGACGAATAGGCGCTGTGCAAGGCCTGGCGCAGTTCGCGGTCTTCGAGGTACTGGATGGCGGGGACGTAGACCGGCGCATGCAGGCTCAGGCGGTGGCCATCGACACCTGCGGCAAACGCCGCCGCACGGGTCGCGCTGAGCACATCCTCGGGCAGGCCGGCCAGGCGCGCCGGGTCTGCGACGTCGAGCGAAAAAGCGCCGGTGGCGTCGAGCACATGCTCCGAGAACTGCTGCGCCAGTTCGGCCAGCCGCTCGCGCACCTGTCCATTGCGCGCCTTGGCTTGGCCCACCAGTTCGGCGCCGGCCAATTTGAAATCGCGGATCGCGTTGCCGAGCTCCCGCTGGCGTGCCGGCGCTGCGGCGCTCGGGCTCGCGGCCACGGCTGTGTATTTTGCAAACAGGCGTTCATCGCCGGCGATGCGGGTCTGGAACTCGGTGATCGGGCCGAGTGCTGCGCTGTACGCGGCGCGAAAGTCAGGCGTGTCGGCAACCGCGTTGAGATGCTCGATCGCGCCCCATGCCGTGCCCAGGCGTTCGAGCGCGACATCCAGAACTGCCGACAGGCTGTCGTAGTCAGTCGGCGCATCAGGGCCGACCGCGATTTCGAGCGCCTGCGACGCCTGCGCGAGCAAGGCGTCGATCGCCGGGCCGACATGTTCGGCGCGGATCTTGTCAAACGCCGGCAGCGCGGCGCCAATTTCAAGCAGCGGGTTGCTCATATTGCCGCGGCACGTTCGGCCGCCTCCACGGTATTGGCCAGCAGCATCGTGATCGTCATCGGCCCGGTGCCGCCGGGCATCGGCGTGATCCAGCCGGCGACATCGCGCACGGCGGCGAAGTCGACATCGCCGCAGAGCTTGCCGGCCTGATCGCGGTTGACACCCACATCGATGACGATCGCGCCGGGCTTGACCATGGCTGCGGTGACGGTGTTGCGCCGGCCGACAGCGGCGACCACGATATCGGCCTGCCGGGTGTGCACGCCAAGATCGGGCGTCGCGCTGTGGCAGACCGTGACCGTCGCGTTGGCTTGCAGCAGCAGCAAGGCCATCGGCTTGCCGACGGTATTGCTGCGCCCGATGACCACCGCATGTTTGCCGCGGATGTCGACGCCGGTGCTTTCGATCAGCTTCATGCAGCCGTAAGGCGTCGCCGGCCGCAGACCGGGCGCGCCGGTCATCAGTTCGCCGGCCGAAAGCGTCGAAAAGCCGTCGACATCTTTCAGCACGCTGATGGCTTCGATGACCTTGTGCGGGCTGATGTGTTTGGGCAGCGGCATCTGGACCAGGATGCCGTGGATGGTCGGGTCGGCATTCAGCGCGGCGATGCGCTTGAGCAACGTGTTTTCGCTGAGGTCGGTGGAGTGCTGCTCAAGCACCGAACGCAGACCATGGTCGGCGCAGGCCTTGACCTTGTTGCGCACGTAGATCGCGCTCGCCGGATCGTTGCCGACGAGGATGACCGCCAGGCCGGGCTGGTGGCCCTGCGCTGCAAGCGCTGCGACACGCTCAGCGAGCGCGCCGCGCATCTGGTGCGACAACGCCAAGCCATCAATCAGTTGTGCTGACATGCCGAACGCACCTCCGTCATCCTGACTGGAGCCCCCTCTTGGAGGGGGCTGGGGGGGAGCCCAACATCCAGCGCCGCAGGCGCACGGCAAAAGGCCATCAGACCTTTTGCTGTGCGCCGAGCGCGATCTTCAACAGGTCAGCGACGGTATTGGCGTTGAGCTTTTCCATGATGTTGGCGCGGTGCGCCTCCACCGTCTTGATGCTGATGCCAAGATCGTCGGCGATCTGCTTGTTCAGCCGCCCGGCGACGATGCGCTCAAGCACCTGCGCTTCGCGTGTGGTCAGCCGGCCGAGCAAGGCGTCGCGGCTGGCCGCCTCTTGATGCTGGCTGAAGGCGGCACGCGCCTGGTCGAGCATGCGTTCGACCAGCCCGAGCAGGTCTTCTTCTTTGAATGGCTTTTCGATGAAGTCCATCGCGCCTTTTTTCATCGTCGTCACCGCCATCGGCACATCGCCATGGCCGGTGATGAAGACGATCGGCAGCGGGCTCTTGCGCTCCATCAGGCGGTCTTGCAGCTCGATCCCGCTCATGCCGTCCATGCGGATGTCGGCGATCAGGCACGCGACCTCACGCGGGTCGAAACGCGACAGGAAAGACTCTGCCGAATCAAAACACTTGACCCGGTAGTCCTTGCCTTCGAGCAACCACTGCAGTGAATCGCGCACGGCCTCGTCGTCGTCGACAACGTAGACGGTACCTTTTTTCGGGATCAGGCTCATGGCAGCGTGGCGGTGGTGGTCGTTGAGAAAAATCCGGCGTTGGCATGGCGCGGCGGCAAGGTGGTCTCGGCGCGCGAGGGCAGGTCGACCGGTAGCGTGAAGGCAAAACGGCAGCCCACGATGGTGCTGCCATTGTAGAGGTTCTGCGCCCGCATCCTGCCGCGGTGAGACTCGATGATCGAGCGGCACAGACTCAGGCCGATCCCCAAGCCCTCGGCCTTGGTCGAGAAGAAGGCTTCGTACAAGCGCTCGATGACCTCGTCCTTGAGGCCGGGGCCGCTGTCGGTGACGCTGAATTCGATGACGCCGCCTTCTTCTGGGGTGTGGCGCGGCACCACGCGCAGCTCGAGATGGCGGCGCGCGGCGGGCAGTTGTGCCGAGTCGATGGCTTCGGCAGAGTTCTTGAGCAGGTTGAGCAGCACCTGCTCGATCAGGATCGGGTCGACCATCAACACCGGCAGGCGCTGCGCGACATATGTGCGGATCGCGACATTGCGCCGGCGCAGCTCGATGCCGGCAAGCTCGATCGTGTCTTCGACCAACTGCTTGGCCTGCGCCGGCTGGCGCTGCGGCTCGCTCTTTTTCACGAAGGCGCGGATGCGGTGGATGATCTGGCCGGCGCGTTCGGCCTGGTGCGCCGTCTTCTTCAGCGCCGCGACAAGATCGTCCTTCTGGATCGAATCGTTGACGACCCGCGAGACCATGCCGTTGCAGTAATTGGTGATCGCGGTCAGCGGCTGGTTGAGCTCGTGCGCCACCGACGAGGCCATCTCGCCCATCGTCATCAGCCGGCTCGTGACGGCGGCCCTTTCGGCTTGCAGCGCCGCCTGCTCGACGGCCCGGCGACGCGCACTGATGTCGGTGGCAATCAGCATCTGCGCCAGGCGGCCGTCGGTCCATTGCAGATAGCGCGAGCGCACGTCGAACCATTTGTTCAAGGTCTCGACAAAGATCTCGCGAAGTTCGCCACTGTTGTCGGTCAAGGCCTGGGTCGGCAGCCCCGACAGGTTGTCGACTTCTTCGTCTAGATCATGTTCAAAGTTGGCCCCTGGTCGACCACCGGTCAACCAGCCATGGCCGCGTGCGTCAGCACCGAACCAGAGCCGGTAGGAGCGGTTGGCAAACAGCAATTCACCCTGCTGCACCGAGAGTACCGAGACTGACGCATCGAGGCCTTCGAGCACGGTCGTGAAGCGCTCGTGCGAGGCCGAGAGCTGGTCGCGGATGCGCTTGGCTTCGGTGATATTGGTGATCGACGTCATCCAGCCGGTCTGGTGCCCCTTGGGGTCGATCAACGGCGAGACATACAGGCGCGCATCGAAGAGCGACGCGTCCTTGCGCATCAGCCGGACCTCGATGCCGCCGGGCGGGCTGCGGCCCTGCATTTCCTGCTGCAGCAGGCGCTGGTTTTCTTCGATGCGGTCCGGCGGCCAGTACGGGAAGGGCGGTTTGCGGCCGACGAGCTCGTTGTCGGAGAAGCCGCTCATTTGGCAGAAGGCGGCGTTGACGTAGGTGATGCGGCCATCGAGGTCGAGCGCGCGCATGCCGGTGAGCAGCGAGTTTTCCATCGCCCGGCGGAACTGGGTTTCCTGCACCAGCGCTGACTGGATCTGCGAGCGGCGCCGCATGTGGCGCCAGGTGCCGAGCAGCATCCACACCGTGAGCACCGAAAGCGCCACGACCATCCAGAACAAGGTGTTGCTGATCAGGCCGATCGATGTCCGCCAGCCTTCGCCGCGCAACATCAGGCCGTTCAATGCTGGTGTCAGTGGCGCGTCGTGAAGGATCGACGCGCGTTGAGCGGCTTTTGGTGGCGGCGCCGTCGACGTGCTGGCCAGCGCGACCTGGGCGTCGCCGACGATCGACATCAGATGCCGTCGCACGACGTCGGGCGGCACATGGTGGCGCAGCAGCGCATCGACGCCGTACTCGACGATCACCGTGCCGGTGAACTGCCCCTGCTCGATGATCGGCACATGAAGCTGGAAGACCGCCGTGCCCGACACGTCGCGAAAGGCCTTGGAGTAGACCGGCTGGCGCAGCTGGCGCGCGCTTTGAAACGCCGCCTCGGCGGCGCTGCTGGCCGTAGCCAGCGTCGAGCCCGCGGTCGGCGGCTCGGGGTCGGGGTTCAGTTCGGGGTAGTGCAGCGTGGCCCAGTGGCTGGCGCGTTCGAGACGCTGCGGACTCAACCAGCTCACATGCGTGACCTCGGGTCGGTCGCGCGCAAAGGCCTCGGCCTGGACCAGGAATTCGCGCTTGTCGATGCCGCGCAAAACGAGGTCGCGTGTGATGCGGCCGAGCTGGCTCTGGTTTTCGATCAGCCGCAAGCCGATCTGCTGCTGGGTGATTTCGGTGTCGCGTTTGAGCGACTCGGTTTCACGCTCGATCTCTTCGTTGCGCAGGTACCAGAACGCCGAGATGATGGCGGCAAGAAACAACATCACCGAGACCAGCGGGCCCAGCGTGGCGAAGCGGTCCTGGCGTGCCGGCGACTGGTTTCGCCACCAGCGGCCGATGAGCCGTTTGGCATTCGGCAAGGCCGTCGCGGGGCTGATTGCGGGTTCGGTCGGGGGCGCCATGGAGGGCTGATTATCCGGGGTGGGATTTGTTCAGAGCCAGCGCCGACATTTCATATTGCGGCAATGGAGATCACTATTTGAAAACGAAAGAACTTGTGCGACACTCCCGCCGCGCGCCCAGAGCAAGACGATAAATGCCGCCGTTTCACATCCCACGCGTAACCCTAACGAGCCTTCAGGAGCCTGCCGATGTCCGCCCTGCCCGAATCCTTTCTCGGCACCGCCGCCAACGACACCGACGCCCAGGAAACCCGCGAGTGGATGGACGCGCTCAGCGCTGTCATCCAGGCCGAGGGCCCCGAGCGTGCGCACTACCTGCTCGAGCGCTTGCTCGAAGAGGCGCGCCAACAGAGCATCGACCTGCCGTTTTCGGCGAACACCGCGTACATCAATACGATCGAGCCCGACCACGAAGAGCGCAGCCCGGGCAACCTGGAACTCGAAGGCCGCCTGCGGGCGTATATGCGCTGGAACGCGATGGCGCTGGTCGTCAAGGCGAATCGTCTCGACCCCGCCGATGGCGGCGACCTCGGTGGCCATATCAGCTCGTTTGCTTCGTTGGCCCATATGTTCGCGGCCGGCTTCAACCACTTCTGGCATGCCGAAAACGAAGAGCGTGGTGGTGACCTGCTCTACATCCAGGGCCACAGCTCACCGGGCATCTACGCCCGCGCATTTCTCGAAGGCCGGCTGAGCGAAGAGCAGTTGCTCAACTTCCGCCAAGAGGTCGGCGGCAAGGGTTTGAGCAGCTACCCGCATCCAAAGCTGATGCCCGAGTTCTGGCAGTTCCCGACCGTGTCGATGGGCCTGGGGCCGCATATGGCGATCTACCAGGCGCGGTTCCTGAAATACCTGCACGCGCGTGGCATCGCTGATACCGCCAAGCGCAAGGTCTGGGTTTTCTGCGGTGACGGCGAGATGGACGAGCCCGAAAGCCTGGGCGCGATCGGCCTGGCGGCGCGCGAAAAACTCGACAACCTGATCTTCGTCGTCAACTGCAACCTGCAGCGCCTCGACGGCCCGGTGCGTGGCAACGGCAAGATCATCCAGGAGCTTGAAGGCGAATTCCGCGGCGCCGGCTGGGACGTCATCAAGCTCATCTGGGGCAGCAACTGGGACCCGCTGATCGCACGCGACAAGGACGGCGCGCTGCGTAAGATCATGCTCGACACGCTGGACGGCGACTACCAGGCGTTCAAGGCCAACGACGGTGCGTTCGTGCGCAAGAACTTCTTCGGCCGCTCGCCCGCCACGCTGGAGATGGTGGCCAAGATGAGCGACGACGACATCTGGGGCCTGCGCCGTGGTGGCCACGACGCGCAGAAGGTCTACGCCGCCTTCCACCGCGCCAACAACAACACCGCCGGCCAGCCGACAGTGCTGCTGGTGAAGACAGTCAAGGGCTGGGGCATGGGCAAGGCCGGCGAGGGCAAGAACACCGCGCACCAGGCCAAGAAGCTGAGCGATGACGATCTGCGCAGCTTCCGCGACCGCTTCAACATCCCGATCCCCGACAGCGAGCTGGCCAAGATCCCGTTCTACAAACCCAGTGACGACACGCCAGAGATGAAGTACCTGCACGAGCGCCGCAGGGCTCTCGGCGGTTATCTGCCCAAGCGCCGGCCGAAGGCCGACGAGAGTTTCACGGTGCCGGCCATCGAGACCTTCAAGGCGGTGCTCGAGCCGACCGCCGAGGGCCGCGAGATCAGCACCACGCAAGCGTATGTGCGCTTCCTGACCCAGTTGCTGCGCGACCAGGCGCTCGGGCCGCGCGTGGTGCCGATCCTCGTTGACGAGGCGCGCACCTTCGGCATGGAAGGCCTGTTCCGCCAGATCGGCATCTACAACCCCGAAGGGCAGAAGTACACCCCGGTCGACAAGGACCAGGTCATGTACTACAAAGAAACGGTCAACGGCCAAATCCTGCAAGAAGGCATCAACGAAGCCGGTGGCATGAGCAGCTGGATCGCCGCGGCGACGTCGTACTCGACGAACAACCGGATCATGATTCCGTTTTTCATCTACTACTCGATGTTCGGCTTCCAGCGCATCGGCGACCTGGCCTGGGCCGCGGGCGACATGCAGGCGCGGGGTTTCCTGCTCGGCGGCACCTCGGGGCGGACCACGCTGAACGGTGAAGGGCTGCAGCACGAAGACGGCCACAGCCATATCCTGGCCGGCACGATCCCGAACTGCATCAGCTACGACCCGAGCTTTGCGCACGAGGTCGGCGTGATCCTGCACCATGGCCTCAAACGCATGGTCGAGCGCCAGGAGAACGTCTATTTCTACATCACGCTGCTCAACGAAAACTATCCTATGCCGGGCCTCAAGGCCGGCACCGAAGAGCAGATCATCAAGGGCATGTACCTGCTTGAAGAAGGCGCGAAGAAGACGCCGCGCGTGAACCTGCTGGGCAGCGGCACGATCCTGCGCGAAAGCATGGCCGCCAGGCAGATCCTCGAGGCTGACTGGGGTGTGGCAGCCAACGTCTGGAGTTGCCCGAGCTTCAATGAGCTCACCCGCGACGGCCAGGATTGCGAGCGCTGGAACCTGCTGCACCCGACGGCCGAGCCGCGTGTGCCGTTTGTGACTGCGCAGCTTGCACCACACGCCGGGCCGGTCATCGCGTCGACCGACTACATGAAAAATTACGCCGAGCAGATCCGCGCTTTCATGCCGCGCGGCCGCGGCTTCAAGGTCCTGGGCACCGACGGTTTTGGGCGCAGCGACTTCCGCTCCAAACTGCGTGAGCACTTCGAGGTCAACCGGCATTACATCGTCGTCGCGGCGCTGAAATCGCTCGCTGACGAAGGCACGCTGCCGATGACCAAGGTGGCCGAGGCGATTGCCCGATACGGCATCGACGTCGACAAGATCAACCCGCTCTACGCCTGAACCCCGGCGCCGGCGCAACAACACAAAGACGGAGACAGGCCATGGCGTTGGTCGAAGTGAAGGTTCCCGATATCGGTGACTTCAAGGAAGTCGAGGTCATCGAACTGTTGGTCAAGGCCGGCGATACGGTGACTGTCGAGCAGTCGCTGCTGACGGTGGAGTCGGACAAGGCGTCGATGGAAATCCCGTCGTCACACGCCGGTGTCGTCAAGGAGCTCAAGGTCAAGCTCGGCGACAAGGTCGGTGAGGGTGTTTTGGTGCTGCTGCTGGAAACGGCCGGGGCGCCGGCGGTTGCTGCAGCGACGGCCGCCGCAGCCGCGCCGGTTCAAGCCACGATCGTGATCCCTGCGCCCATTCCGGCGCCAAGCGCTGTGCAAACGGGTGCGCAAGCGGATGCACCGAGCGCCGCGCTGATCGATATCTTCGTGCCCGATATCGGCGACTTCGACGAGGTCGCGGTGATCGAGGTTTTTGTCAAGCCTGGCGACACCGTCAAGGTCGAGCAAAGCCTGATCACGGTCGAGTCCGACAAGGCGTCGATGGAGATCCCGTCGTCGCACGCCGGCGTGCTCAGCGAGATCAAGGTCAAGGTCGGCGACAAGGTCAAAAAAGGCAGCCTGGTTGCGGTGCTGCGTGGCGCCGTGGCCGGAGCCTTGAGCCCGCCGGCGGCCGCTGCGTCCGCGCCTGCTACGCCTGCTGCATCGCCGTCAAGCGCGCCATCGAGCGCGGGCGCGACGGCGCCGCCGGCCGCAGCGGTTGCGGTAGCGGTAGCCGAAGCGGCGCACGATCCGACCGCGGCCAAAGGCACGCTGCCCCACGCGTCACCGTCGATTCGCAAACTGGCGCGCGAACTCGGCGTGCCGCTGGCTGAAGTTGCCGGCTCGGGCCCGAAGGGCCGAATCGTGCAAGTCGACGTGCAGGGTTTTGTCAAAGGCGTGATGGCCGGCGCGTTGCGGACCGCTGCGCAAAAGGCCAAGGCACCTGCCGCTGCGGCCAGTGGCAGTGCCTTCCCCGGCCTGCTGCCCTGGCCGCAGATCGACTTCGCAAAGTTCGGCCCCGTCGAACGCAAGGACCTGAGCCGGATCAAGAAGATCAGCGGCGCCAACCTGCACCGCAACTGGGTCGTGATCCCGCATGTCACGAACCACGACGATGCCGACATCACCGAACTCGAAGCCTTCCGCGTCCAGCTGAACAGGGAAAACGAAAAGGCCGGCATCAAGGTCACGATGCTCGCGTTCCTGATCAAGGCCTGTGTCGCCGCGCTGAAAAAATTCCCCGACTTCAACGCTTCGCTGGACGGCGAACAGATCGTGTTGAAGAACTACTTCCATATCGGCTTTGCCGCCGATACCCCCAACGGCCTGGTCGTGCCGGTGATCAAGGACGCCGACAAGAAGGGCATCTTCGCGATCAGCCAGGAGATGGGCGAGTTGGCCAAAAAAGCGCGTGACGGCAAGCTCGGGCCGGCCGACATGAGCGGCGGCTGTTTCAGCATCTCTTCGCTGGGCGGCATCGGCGGGCGCTATTTCACGCCGATCATCAACGCGCCAGAAGTCTCGATCCTTGGCGTGTGCAAGAGCAGCACCGAGCCGCGCTGGGACGGCCAGGCTTTTGTACCTCGCCTGATCCTGCCGCTGTCGCTGAGCTGGGACCACCGCGTCATCGACGGCGCATCGGCAGCGCGCTTCAACGCCTACCTGGGCCAGATCCTCGCCGACTTCAGGCGCGTGTTGTTGTGAGCCCCCAGACACCTGCGGTGTCGTCCCCCAAGGGGAGTCGGCCTCTCGGGGCGGCCCTTCGGAGGCCGATGTGACCACCATCACCGCCGTCCGCAAGGGCGGCCAGGTGGCGATTGCCGCCGACTCGCTGGTGACCTTCGGCGATACCCGGCTGTCGCATGGATACGAGGCGAACGACAAGGTCTTTCGCATCGGCAGCTCGTGGGTCGGCATGGCCGGCACGACGGCACATTTCCCGGTGCTGCGCAAGGCGCTGGGCACGCTCGACCCGACCGACCTGCGCCTGGAATCACGCGACGCCGTCTTCGAGACTTTTCTCAAATTGCATCCGAAGTTGAAGGAGCAGTTTTTCATGAATACGAAGGAAGAAGACGCCGACCCGTACGAGAGCAGCCAGTTCACGGTGCTCATCGCCAATGCCAGCGGCATCTTCGGCGTCTACTCGTACCGCGAGGTCTTCGAGTTCGACCGCTTCTGGGCCATCGGCTCGGGCCGCAGTTTTGCGCTCGGTGCGATGTACGGCGCCTGGGACCGCCTGAAGACGGCGCGCGAAGTGGCCGAACTCGGCGTGCGCTCCGGCTGCGAATTCGACAAGAACTCGGCCGGTCCGGTGAAGGCCCATACGATCAAATTGAAAGGTTGAAGCCATGGCGTCGATTCAGATCAAGGTGCCGGATATCGGCGACGTCAAGGACGTGTCGGTGATCGAGATCCTGGTCAAGCCGGGGGATCGCGTGCAGGCCGAACAAAGCCTGGTCACGGTGGAGTCCGACAAGGCGTCGATGGAGATCCCTTCGTCGGCAGCGGGTGTCGTGAAGGCGCTGCTGGTGAAGATCGGCGATACCGTCAATGAAGGGTCGGTGTTGCTCGAACTCGAGGCCGACGCGGCCAGCGCGCCGGCCGTTGCCGCCGCCACGGCGCCAGCCGCCGCACCGGCGACGGCACCAGCGCCAGCAGCAGGAATAGCATCGCCGCCAGCAGCGGCACCCGTCGCCGCGGCCTACGCCGGCAGTGCCGACCAGTCCTGTGACCTGCTGGTGCTAGGTGCCGGCCCGGGGGGTTATTCGGCTGCCTTTCGCGCTGCCGACCTCGGCCTGAAGGTGGTGCTTGTCGAGCGCTACCCGGCCCTCGGCGGGGTCTGCCTGAATGTCGGCTGCATCCCGAGCAAGGCCCTGCTGCATGTCGCTGCGGTGATGGACGAGGCGGCGCATTTTGCCGATCTCGGCATCAGCTTCGGCAAGCCCGCGGTGGACCTGGGCAAGCTGCTCGCGCACAAGAACAAGGTCGTCGGCAAACTCACCGGCGGGCTGGCCGCGATGGCCAAGATGCGCAAGGTCACGGTCCTGCAGGGCGTGGGGGAGTTTGCCGACCCGCACCACCTTCGAGTCACCGCGGCCGACGGCCGTGTGCAGACGATCCACTTCAACCGCGCCATCATCGCCGCGGGGTCTGAGGCGGTGAAACTGCCTTTTTTGCCGAAAGACGACCCGCGCATCGTGACGTCCACCGGCGCGCTCGAATTGCGCCAGCAACCGAAGCGCATGCTCGTCATTGGCGGCGGCATCATCGGCCTGGAAATGGGCACCGTGTACTCGACCCTCGGCGCACGACTTGACGTCGTCGAGATGCTCGACAGCCTGATGCTCGGCGCCGACCGCGACCTCGTCCGCGTCTGGCAGAAGATGAACGCCAAACGCTTCGACAACATCATGCTCAAGACCAAGACCATCGGTGCGCAGGCCACGGCTGAAGGCATTCTGGTCAGCTTCGAAGGTGAGGGCGCGCCGAAAGAACCGCAGCTCTACGACCTGGTGCTGCAAGCGGTGGGCCGCAGCCCGAACGGCAAGAAGATCGGCGCCGACAAGGCCGGGGTCGTCGTCGGTGAGCGTGGCTTCATCGCGGTGGATGCCCAGATGCGCACCAACGTGCCGCACATCTTTGCCATCGGCGACATCGTCGGCCAGCCGATGCTGGCGCACAAGGCGGTGCACGAGGCGCATGTTGCCGCCGAAGTGGCGGCCGGTGAGGCCCTTGACGATGCCAACCTGCGCAAAGCGCAGTTCGATGCGCGCGTGATTCCCAGCGTGGCCTACACCGACCCCGAGATTGCCTGGGTCGGTCTCACAGAAGACGAAGCCAAGGCGCGTGGCATCGCGGTCAAGAAGGGCCTGTTCCCGTGGACGGCATCGGGCCGCGCGATTGCCAACGGCCGCGACGAAGGATTCACCAAACTGCTGTTCGACGAGCAGACCCACCGCATCGTCGGTGGTGGCATCGTCGGCACGCATGCCGGCGACATGATCGGCGAGGTTGCGCTGGCCATCGAGATGGGCGCCGATGCGGTGGATATCGGCAAGACGATCCACCCGCATCCGACGCTCGGCGAAAGCATCGGCATGGCCGCCGAGGTCGCCCACGGTTCCTGCACTGACGTGCCGCCAGCGCGCAGATAGTGGCGCCTTGCCGCACACGCTGGTGTGAAAAAAGGGGCCCCGCGGGGCCCCTTTTTGTTTCTGGCGCTTGAACCTGTTCAGGCCTTCTTGACGTAGGCGCTGCACCAGCCCTTGCCGGCGACCTGTTTGCCGGCAAAGAGCGGGCAGCCGCCCCAGGCGTCGGTCGGTTTGCCCTGGTAGAGCTGGCAGTTGGCGCAGTTCTGGCCGGCGGCGTATTTGGCCTGCTTGGCTTTGTCGACCTTGGTCGCGTCATGCACATAGGCCAGCGCTTTGGCTTGTGCGTCGGCCTCATCGATCTTGGCCTGCGCGACCGCGCTGCGGCCGGCAAAAAGCGCGGCGGCGGCCACGGGGACGATTTGGATGAATTTGCGGCGGGATGACATCGGCTGAGTTTCCTATGGGCTGACTCGGGGTTGGAGGGTGCTTGCTGCCGGGGCGGATTTTGACCTATATCCAACCCCCGCTGGCACCCTCGCCCAACGCCGGCCAAAGCGCTTTCGTTGACCTTCGCCGCTTCGGGCGCACCGCGTGCATGGCTGCGCTCAAGTGCTGTCGCGCCGGGCCGACATGAGCCGTTATGAGTTGTTGCCACGCGCTGTTGGTGTGCCCCGCCGTGTCCGCCGCTGCGTCGACACGCTTGCGGGCAGGCCGGTGGGCCGCCGCATCGCTGCGGCGCAAGCTGCTGGCCACGGCTGCGGTGGCCCTGGCGACGCTGGCGTTTTTCGGCCCGAGCCACGCCTGGGATGCCGACCGCATGGTGCGCGCGGCCGCCTTGCACGGCCCGCGGGCACAGGCCGCGACGCGGGAGCTGCAACAGCTCTTGGCAGTCGTCTCCGACGGCGAGGTGTCGATCCGGCTGGAGGCCGTGAACGGGCATTTCAACCGCCGCATCGTGTTCGCCGAAGATGCCGTGGTCTGGCAGCAGGCCGACTTCTGGGCCAGCCCGATCGAAACCTTGGCCAAAGGCGAGGGCGACTGCGAGGACTACGCGATCGCCAAGTACTTTTCGCTGGTCGCCGCCGGCGTGCCCGTGGCCAGCCTGCGCCTGGTCTACGTCAGGGCGACGTTGGGTGCCACGCCTTCGTTGCCGGCGCGATCGACGGCGCATATGGTGCTTGCCTACTACGCCGGGCGCAATGACGATCCGCTGATCCTGGACAACCTGGTGCCCGATATCCGACCGGCATCCCGGCGCACCGACCTGACACCGGTGTTCAGCTTCAACAGTGAAGGTCTGTGGCAAGGTGCTGGCCAAGACAGCGCGGGCGACCCGCTGCTGCGCCTGTCGCGCTGGCGCGAAGTGGTGAGCAAGGCGCGCGCCGAGGGCTTTTTGTGAGCAGACCATGTCGATGATCCGCCAGCTTGCGCTGCTGCTTGCCGCGGTGGTCATCTTTGCGGTCGGTGGCAGTGCCTGGGTGGCGGCCTCGACGGCGCGCGACAGCCTGCGTTCGCAATGGCAGCTGCGCAATGGCGACGCGGCTTCGCTGCTGGCGCTGGCGATGTCGCAGCAGCGCGGCGATTTCGGCCTGATGGCGATCGTGCTCGAGGCCCAGTTCAACGCCGGACACTATCGTTCGATCCGCTTCGAGGCCAGCGACGGCAGCATTGTCTTCGAGCGCGAGTCGCCGGCTTCGGTCGGCGATGCGCCGGCCTGGCTGCGATCCGCGCTGCCACTCGAAGCGCCGGCCGGTATCGCGCTCGTCAGCGACGGTTGGCGCAGCGTCGGTCGTATCCAGGTGCAAAGCCATGCCGCCTGGGCCTACGAAGCCTTGTGGGCTTCGCTGGTGAAGGCCAGTGCATGGCTGCTGGCGGTTGGCCTGATGGCCCTGATCGGCGCGGCGGCGGCGGTGCGCAGTTGGCGTCGGGGCCTGGACGACATGCTGCAGCAGGCGCAGTCGCTCGAACTCAGCCGTTTCACAGAAATCCGCGAGCCGCGCACGCTGGAACTGCGCCGCCTGGCCACCGGCATGAATGCGATGGTGCGCCGGTTGCGGTCGCTCTTTGACAGCCACGCGACGCAGCTCGAGCTGATGCGCCGCAACGCGCACCACGACGCGCTCACCGGTTTGTCGAACCGCGGCCACTTCGTGGCCCAGCTCGAGCGTGCGTTGCAATCGCGGCGCGATGCGCCGGCGCGGGCCGAGGCGCCACGCCGTGGCTGCTTGCTGATCGTGCGCCTGCGCAACCTGGAGGCGATGAACCAGCGCCTCGGGCGCGACGGTGCCGACCGCGTGCTGGCGGCGGTCGGCGAGGTCTTGCAGACGTATCCGGTGCGGGCACCGGGTGCCTTTGCCGGGCGCTTGAACGGTGGTGACCTGGCGCTATACCTGCCGGTCAACGGCATGGGCGAAGAAACGGCGGCGGCGCTGACCGCGACCCTGCGCGCGTTGCTGCTGACCGTCGACCCTGGCGGCGAGCTGTGCATCGGCGGTGTCGACGGGCTGGCCACCGGCGGTGTTTCCGACGCCATCGCGCGCGCCGACGAGGCGCTGGCCAACGCCGAGGTGCAGGGGCCGTTTGCAGTCCACGTCATCGCCAGCCCGTCGAGCGAAGAGCCGGTCGGCGAAGGTGAATGGCGGCGGCGCATCGCGCAGGCGCTGGCGGCCGGACGCACGCGCATCGCCGAATATCCGGTCGTCGACGCGAGCGGCCGCACGCTGCATCTGGAATGCCCGCTGCGGGTGCAACTGGTTGTCGACGGGCCCTTTGACAGTGCGGCGCGCTGGATGCCGATGGCCACCCGCGGCCGCCTCACGCAGCAAGTCGATCTGGCCGCCGTGTCGCTGGTGCTGCAGGCCATCGAGGCCGACGGCTTCGCGCGTGCAGTGCACGTGGCGTCGATGTCGATTTCCGAGACCGGCTTTGCGTCGGCGCTGGCACGCGTACTCGCCGACGCGCCCGAGGCGGCCAAGAAGTTGCTCATCGAAGTTGCCGAAGACCCGGCCGGCTTGTCGCCGCACTGGCGCGACGCCGTTGGCTGGTGGCGGCCGCATGGCGTCCGGCTGGGGCTGGAAAACGCCGGCAGCTCGCTGCACGCGCTGCTTGACGCGCGAGCAGCGGGGCTGGACTACGTCAAGGTCGACGGGCGCTTTCTGCGCGGCCTGGCCACCGACAAGACCTTGACCGAGTACGCGCGCCAGGTGCGGTCGACTGCTCGCAGCGTGGGCGTCGCGGTGTATGCCGAAGGCATCGACGACGCGCAGGACCTGCAAGGCCTGTGGGATCTCGGCTTTGACGGCGCCACCGGACCCGTGGTGACGCCCGGCGCCTGACCCTGCGGGTCGGCGTTCAGGTCAGCTGCGCGGTCAGCCGATATCGGCGCAATGCAGGCCGAACACGCCGCGGTGGTGGTCAGCGAAATAGCGCTTGAGCGTCTCGCGCACGGTGGCAAAAGCGATCTGGTCCCAGGGCACTTCGTGTTCGTGAAAGAGCTGGGCTTCGATCGTTTCGGGCCCGGGGTTGAACTTGGTGTCGAGCAGCTTGGCGCGGTAAAAGAAGTGCACCTGGCCGACACGGACCACATTCAGGACTGAAAACAGACCCTGCATCTCGATGCGCGCACCGGCTTCTTCGTCGGTCTCGCGCAAGGCACCGGCTTCGGTGGATTCGCCGAGTTCGAGAAACCCTGCCGGCAAAGTCCAAAGTCCATAACGCGGCTCGATATTGCGCCGGCACAGCAGCACCTGCTCGCCCCAGATCGGCACCGTGCCGACGACGTTGAGCGGGTTTTCGTAGTGAACAAACGCGCAGCCGGTGCACACCGCGCGCTCGCGGTTGTCGTCCGCCGGCACGCGGTATTGCACCGGCTGGCCACAGTTGCGGCAGTGGCGGATCTGGGATCGCAGCAGCATGCGGCGAGTGTAGCGATCGGGCTCGTGTGGCATCGCACGTGGCATCATTCACGCCGATTCAAACTTCGCAGAGATGGACCCGATGAACCTCGTATTCCCGGCCCCCGCGCCGACCCTGCTGCCGGTCAGCGGCGGCGCGATGTTTCCGGCGCACCGCATCTACTGCGTCGGCCGCAACTATGCCGAACATGCTGCCGAGATGGGCTTCAGCGGGCGCGAGCCGCCTTTTTTCTTTCTCAAGCCGACGGATGCCGCGGTGGCGGTGGCCGATGGCGAGACGGGCGTCATCGACTACCCGACGCTGACCAAGAACCTGCACCACGAAATCGAGCTCGTCGTGGCCATCGGCATCGGCGGCAGCGGCATCAAGGCCGCTGATGCGCCGAAGCATATCTTCGGCTACGCAGTGGGCCTGGACATGACCCGGCGCGACTTGCAGGGCGAGATGAAAAAGCAGGGCCGGCCGTGGTGCATCGGCAAGGCGTTCGAGCAGTCGGCGCCGATCGGCCCGATCCACCCGAAGTCGACCATTGGCGAGTTGCTGCGTGGTGCGATCACGGTGGCGGTCAACGGTGTGCCCAAGCAGAAGGGCGATCTGTCGGAGCTGATCTGGAACGTCAATGAAACCATCGAGCAGCTCAGTGCGGCATGGACACTGCAAGCCGGTGACCTGATCTTCACCGGCACACCGGCGGGGGTTGGCGCGGTGCAGCGTGGTGATGTGATGGAAGGCGCCATCGACGGCCTCGGGCGGCTGCTGGTGGCGGTGCGCTGAAACCCGGCGTCGACGAGACAACAGGGCAGGCCATGGAACTCTTCAACTACTTCCGCTCATCGGCGTCGTACCGGGTGCGCATTGCGCTCGCGCTCAAAGGCCTGGCCTTCGACTACCACGCGGTGCACCTGACCAAAAACGAGCAGTTCAACGAGTCGTATGCCGGCGTGTCGCCGTCGCGGCTGGTGCCGACCTTGATCGATGACGGGCACGCGATCACGCAGTCGCTGGCGATCATCGAGTACCTCGACGAAACGCACCCGCAGCCGCCGCTGCTGCCTACAGACGTGCTGGGCCGGGCGCGGGTGCGCGCGCTGGCGTTGGACATCGCCTGCGAGATCCATCCACTGAACAACCTGCGTGTGCTGCGCTATCTCGCGAAGTCACTCAATGTCAGCGATGAGGACAAGGATCGCTGGTACAGGCATTGGGTCGAAACCGGGCTCGAGGTGGTGGAGCGCCAGCTCGCCGCGCAGCCAGCGACCTACTGCCACGGCGCGCAGCCGACAGTGGCCGACTGCGTGCTCGTGCCGCAGATCTTCAACGCCCATCGTTTGGCATGCCGGTTGGACCACGTGCCCAATGTGATGCGCGTCTTCGACGCGTGCATGAAGCTCGACGCCTTCGAGCAGACGCGGCCCGAGAACTGCCCGGATGCCGCGTGAAGCTGCAGCGTTCGGGCTCGCGGTTGATTGGCCTGCGCCGGCGAACGTGCGCGCACTCATGTCGACCCGCAGCGGCGGTGTCAGCCAGGGTGCTTACGCGACGCTGAACCTCGGCGCGCAAGTCGGTGACGATGCCGGCGCGGTGGTGCAGAACCGGCAGCGTTTCGAAGCGGCGCTGGACGCGCGGGCTTGCTGGCTGCAGCAGGTGCACGGTCGGTCGGTGGTCAACGCGACGGCCTTTGTCGACGGCCCGGCGCCGCGGGCCGATGCGAGCTGGACCGATGAGCCCGGCATCGCCTGTGTGGTGCAGGCCGCCGATTGCCTGCCGATTCTGTTTGCGGCAACAAACGGCCGCGCCGTTGGTGCCGCGCATGCCGGTTGGCGCGGGCTCGCCGCGGGTGTGGCGCAAGCGACGCTCGAAGCGGTTGCTGCAGCAGCGGCCTGCGCGGCGCGCGACATCGTCGTCTGGCTCGGGCCGTGCATCGGGCCAGCGCAATTTGAGGTCGGTGCTGAGGTGCTTGAGGCCTTCGGCGGCGACGAGCGGTTTTTTGTGTCGCGATCACATCCGCATCCCGACGGCCGGCCGCGTTGGCTTGCAGACTTGGCTGGCCTGGCGCGTCAGCAGCTCGAGCGCGCCGGGGCGGTCGCCATCAGCGGCGGCGGCTGGTGCACCGTCTCTGAGTCGTCAAGATTTTTCTCTTTCCGTCGCGACGGCGTCACCGGGCGCCTGGCGGCTGCCGTCTGCCTGGTCGACTGAAGCAGTCGGTGCGGTTGCCGTTGCGGCGTCTTCTGCAGCCTCGGCGGCGCGCCGCAGCCGCCGCCGGGTGGGCGTCGCCATCAGGTACAGCAGCACCGACAAGGGCAGCACGCCATACAGCAAGAAGGTGAAGAAGGCACCGAGCAGGCTGCCGTTGGGCGCACTGGCTTCGGCGATGACCATCATCAACACGACGTAGATCCAGGCGATGGCGACGATGAGCATGGTGAAATGCAATGCTGTTATATGAAATTGAATGTCATATTACGGTAAGCTCGACATCCTACAGTGAAGCAGTTCACACTTCAGAGGGCAAGGGTGCTTGGCCACCCAAAGCCCCAGCAGGAGACCGCATGAAAGCACCGTCCCAGACTCCCCAGCCCGAAGCGAGCGCCGCTGCGCCGACGATGGGCGCAGCCCTCGAAAAGGTCAGTCAGTTCTGGCAGTCGATGGGCTTCGGCACCATGCCCGGCGCCGCGATGTCCCCGATGAACACGCTGCAGAACGACTATCTGCAGGCCGCCACGGCGCTGTGGAACCAGTCGATCAGCGCCAGCGTGCCGGGTGCGGCAGCGCCGATCAAGGACCGCCGCTTCGCCGGCGCCGAATGGGCGTCGAACCCCGCGGCGGCCTACATCGCACAGATGTATTTGCTCAACGCACGCACGCTGATGCAGATGGCCGAAGGCGTGCAGGGCGACGCCAAGACCAAGGCCCGACTGCGCTTCGCGGTGCAGCAGTGGATCGACGCTGCGAGCCCGAGCAACTACCTGGCGACCAACCCCGAAGCCATCAAGCTCGCCGTCGACAGCAAGGGCGAAAGCCTGGTCAAGGGCATGCAACATCTCTGGGGCGATGTGCAAAAGGGCCATGTTTCGCAGACCGACGAGTCGGTCTTCGAAGTTGGCCGCAATGTCGCCACCAGCGAAGGCGCCGTGGTCTTCGAGAACGATCTGTTCCAACTCATCGAATACAAGCCGTTGACGGCCAAGGTGCACGAGCGGCCGATGCTGTTTGTGCCGCCTTGCATCAACAAGTACTACATCCTCGACCTGCAGCCCGAGAACTCGGTGATCCGGTACACCGTGGCCCAAGGCCACCGCACTTTTGTCGTCAGCTGGCGCAACCCCGACGAGTCGGTGAAGGACAAAACCTGGGACGACTACATCGCCCAAGGCCCGATCCAGGCGATCGAAGTGGTGCAGCAAATCAGCGGCGCCAAGACGATCAACACACTCGGCTTTTGCGTTGGCGGCACGATCCTGGCCACCGCGCTGGCCGTGCTCGCAGCACGCGGGCAGCATCCCGCCCATTCGGTGACGCTGCTGACGACGCTGCTGGACTTCAACGACACCGGCATCCTGGATATCTTTGTCGACGAAGCTTCGGTCAAGCTCCGTGAAATGACGATCGGGCCGGGTGCGCCCAGCGGCCCGGGCCTGCTCAAGGGCAAGGAGCTGGCGACCACCTTCAGCTTCCTGCGTCCGAACGATCTGGTCTGGAACTATGTCGTCGGCAACTACCTCAAGGGCGAGAGCCCGCCGCCGTTTGACTTGCTCTACTGGAACGGCGACTCGACCAACCTGCCAGGCCCGATGTACTGCTGGTACCTGCGCCACATGTACCTGCAAAACGAACTCAAAAAACCCGGCGCGCTGACGGTCTGCGGCGAAAAGGTCGACCTCGGCGCGATCAAGGCGCCGGTCTATGTCTACGGCTCGCGCGAAGACCATATCGTGCCCTGGGCCGCGGCATATCGCTCGATGCCCCTGCTCAAGGGCCAGCGCCGGTTTGTGCTCGGCGCGTCGGGCCATATCGCCGGTGTGATCAACCCGCCGGCCGCCAAAAAACGCTGCTTCTGGACCAACGCAGGATCGCCGGCGTCGGCCGACGAGTGGCTGGGCAGCGCCGCCGAACACCCCGGCAGCTGGTGGACCGACTGGTCGGCCTGGCTGGCGCCGCTCGGCGGCAAGCAGATCGCTGCGCCCAAGGCCTACGGCAGCCGCGATTTCAAGGCCATCGAGCCGGCACCCGGCCGCTACGTCAAGGCCAAGGCCTCGGCCTGAATCCGAGTCCGCAAGCGCAGCGCTAACTTTTCACCTCATCGACCACGGAGAAGTCAAAATGTCCGACATCGTCATCGTCGCCGCCGCCCGCACCGGGGTCGGCAAATTTGGCGGCACGCTCGCCAAGACCCCCGCCAGCGACCTTGGCGCTGCGGTCATCAAGAGCCTGCTTGAACGGGCTCGTTTGGGTGGCGACCAAATCGGCGAGGTCATCCTCGGCCAGGTGCTCGCCGCCGGCGTCGGCCAGAACCCGGCGCGCCAGGCGCTGATCAAGGCTGGCCTGCCCCACCTGGTGCCGGCAATGACGATCAACAAGGTCTGCGGCTCGGGGCTGAAGGCGGTGATGCTTGCCGCGCAGGCGATCCGCGACGGTGACAGCGAGATCGTCATCGCCGGTGGCCAGGAAAGCATGAGCATGAGCCCGCACGTCTTGCCGGGCTCGCGTGACGGCCAGCGCATGGGCGACTGGAAGCTGGTCGACACGATGATCGTCGACGGCCTGTGGGACGTCTACAACCAGTACCACATGGGCATCACGGCAGAAAACGTGGCCAAAAAACACGGCATCAGCCGCGAAGCCCAAGACGCGCTGGCGCTGGGCTCGCAGCAAAAGGCCGCCGCGGCACAAGACGCCGGTCGCTTCAAGGACGAGATCGTGCCGTTCAGCATCGCGCAGAAAAAAGGCGATCCGATCGTCTTCGCGGCTGACGAATACATCAACCGCAAGACCAATGCCGAAGCCCTGGCCGGCCTGCGCCCGGCGTTCGACAAGGCCGGCAGCGTGACGGCAGGCAACGCCTCGGGCCTGAACGACGGCGCCGCCGGCGTGATCGTGATGACTGCCAGGCGCGCTGACCAGTTGAACCTGACGCCGCTGGCACGCATCAAGAGTTATGCCTCGGCCGGCCTGGACCCCGCGATCATGGGCATGGGCCCGGTGCCGGCCGCGCGCAAGGCGCTTGAGCGCGCGGGCTGGAAACCGACCGACCTGGACCTGCTCGAAATCAACGAAGCCTTTGCCGCGCAAGCGTGCGCGGTGCACCAGGAAATGGGCTGGGACACCAGCCGCGTCAACGTCAATGGCGGCGCGATCGCGATCGGCCATCCGATCGGTGCGTCCGGCTGCCGCATCCTCGTGACCCTGCTGCACGAGATGGTCCGCCGCGATGCGAAGAAGGGTATTGCCAGCCTGTGTATTGGGGGTGGCATGGGTGTCGCATTGACCGTCGAGCGCTAGAGTCGAACATCGCAATCAAGGAGAGCAAGATGAGCAAAAAAGTAGCCTACGTAACCGGTGGCATGGGTGGCATCGGCACCGCGATGAGCCAGCGCCTGCACAAGGAAGGTTTTACCGTCATCGCCGGCTGCGGCCCAAGCCGCGACTGGCAGAAGTGGCTCGACGAACAAACGGCACTGGGCTACAGCTTTCACGCATCGGTCGGCAATGTCGCCGATTGGGACTCGACGGTGGCTGCGTTTACCAAAGCCGTCGCCGAACATGGCCCGATAGACGTGCTCGTCAACAACGCCGGCATCACCCGCGACCGCATGTTCCTGAAGATGTCGCCCGACGACTGGAAGGCGGTCATCGACACCAACCTGAACAGCATGTTCAACGTGACCAAGCAGGTCGTGCCGGGCATGATCGAAAAAGGCTGGGGCCGGATCATCCAGATCTCGTCGGTGAACGGCGAAAAAGGCCAGGCCGGGCAGACCAACTACTCGGCGGCCAAGGCCGGCATGCACGGCTTCACGATGGCGCTGGCACAAGAACTCGCGGCCAAGGGCGTGACCGTGAACACGGTCAGCCCGGGCTATATCGGCACCGACATGGTCCGCGCGATCAAACCCGAAGTGCTCGAAAAAATCGTCGCCACGATCCCCGTCAAACGCCTGGGCACACCCGAAGAAATCGCCTCGATCGTGGCCTGGCTGGCCTGCCCCGATTCTGGCTTCACGACCGGCGCCGACTTCTCCTGCAACGGCGGATTGCATATGGGGTGAGCCGGGACACAAAACCGTCCTGAGGACGGTTTTGTGCCAGGCGAACCGACCGAGCTCTGCGAGGTCGTGGGGCAGCGCGGACGCCGTCAGGATGCGAGGCGCGCGCCATGCGCCCAAGCGGGCGGCGCCACCGACAAAAGCTCGTCCGGCCGGTCGGCCGCACTGATGACTGCCTGCAACCGCAGCAACTCGGCCTCGACCGCAACCACGGCCTGGTCGTGCCACTCGCGGTCGTCCGCCCGGCCGGCCGCCTCCAGCGCCGATGCGGCTTCCCAGCCGCGCTGGGCACCGATGCTGCCGAGCAGGCCGACCAGGTCGTGTGCCATGCGGCGGCGGTGGTCCAGCAACGCAGCCTCGATGCCGGTGCTGGTGATCAGCGCTGGCGCGCCCGATGCAGACGGCCCGGTCGGGATTTCGTACTGCGCACGCCAACCGGTCAACGTCGGCTGCAAACGACGCAACAGCTCGATGTACAAGTGCGCGTCGCCACCGACCCGGTCGAGGCCCGCATTGACGTCCAGCACGTCACGCTCGGCATCGGCTGCGGCCTGAGTCAGTCTGTCCAGCGACACGGCGTGGCCGAGAGCCGCTGGCAGACTCGAAAACGCTGCCGATGACGACGGTGGCACCAATGACACCGGCACCGGCGCCCAGCGTTGCACCGCGCGCATCAGGTCGGCCTTGCGCACCGGCTTGACCAGATGTTCGTCGCAGCCGGCGTCCAGGCTGAGGCGGCGGTCGGCGTCATAGGCGGTGGCGGTCAGCGCAATGATCGGCGTGCGACGCTGGCCGCCTAGCGCTTCACGGCGGCGGATCTCGCGGGTCGCGTTGAGGCCGTCGAGCACGGGCATCTGAATGTCCATCAAGACCAGGTCGTACTCGCGCTGCGCGAGACGTTCCAAAGCTTGGCTGCCGTCGCTGGCGACATCGAAGACCCGCGCTACGCCTTGCAGCATCGACTGCACCAGGTAGACGTTGGTCGCGTTGTCGTCGGCAAGCAGGATCGCCATGCTTGGCGGCGCGGCCCGTGGGCCGGTGCCCGTGGGCAGCGGCTGCAGGGCGGGCACCGCGGTCGCCGCCACCGCCACCAATGGCAGTGAAAAGGCGAATCGCGATCCGTCGCCGGGCCGGCTGTAGACCTCGATGCGGCCGCCCATCATCTCGACGATCTGCTTGGTGATCGGCAAGCCGAGCCCGGTGCCGCCGTAGTCGCGTGTGATGCTTGCATCGGCCTGCACAAAAGGCTCGAAGATCTGGTCGAGCTGCTTGAGCTCGATCCCGATCCCGGTATCGCTGACCTCGAACCGGGTCGCGCCGCGGCGCAGCAGGTCCGGCCCGACGTGCAGCCGCACGCTGCCACGCGCCGTGAACTTGATGGCATTGGCGATCAGGTTGACCAGCGCCTGGGTCAGCCGCAGGCGGTCGCCGCTGACATGGTTCGCTGTTCCATCAGCGATCTCGAGCTCGAGCCCGATGCCCTTGGCTTGCGCCCGTGGCAGCAACAGCGCGACCTGTTCGTTGACGGTGGCGATCAGGTCGAAGGGTTCATGTTCCAGCTCGATGCGGCCGGCTTCGATCTTCGACAGATCGAGCAGATCGTCGATCAGTCGCGCCAGCGATTCGCCGGAGCGGCGAAAGACCTCGACATGGCGCCGCTGCACCGGGTCGAGTTCGGTTTCGGCGAGCAGGTCGGCAACGCCCAGCACCGCGCCCATCGGGGTGCGGATTTCGTGGCTGACCCTGGCCAGGAACTCGCCCTTGGCACGGTTCGAGGCCTGCGCCACGCCACGCTCGATTTCGGCCAGGCGTTGTGACGCCGCCAGCGCGCGTTGGCGCGCCGCGAGTGTCAGCAGCGAGCCGACCAGCAGGGCCAGCAGCGGCAAGCTGTTGTCCAGCGCCAGGCCGGCCGACCAGACCAGGATGCAGGCGCCGGCGAGCATCACCAGCGCCGCGGCGAGTGTGCACACCAGGGCCAGCTGTCCGCCGCGGCGACCCGGCCGCCAGGCCCAGGCGGCGACGACCATTGCAAGCAGCCAGAACGGCAACTGCACCCAGCCCGGCGCCGGCGCCAATACATCCCCGGCGAGCAGTGCGCCGGTGGCCCCGGCCAGCCACGCCAGGCCGGTCACCTGGCCGGCATTCGTCATCACGTTTTCGCCAGGGAAACTGCTGCTGCCGACGATCACCGCGCGGCGATGCAGCAGCGCTTGCAAGTCGGCGTCGGCCTCGGGTCCGACGGTGGCGCGAACGACCCGCGCAAAAGAAATCGTCAGCACGCTGTCGACGTTGCGGGGCAGCACTGTCTCTAACCAGCCGCGGCCGTCGACCGACCAGCGCAGGCTGCCGGCGGCGAAGGCAGGGCCATTGCGATCGAAGGCCAGCGTCGGCGCGGACGCCGCCGCCTGGGCCAGCGCCACTGGCAGTGCCGGCAGGGTCTGGCCACGCGAGCGGTGCAGCACCGGCATCCGGCGCAAGCGGCCATCGCTGTCGAGCGGTGTCGAGACCATCGCGGCGAGCGCAGATGCCGGGTCGCTGCCGAGCAAGGTGGCGTCAGGCAGCACGATCGATGGCCAGTCAAACCCGGGTGCGCCTTTAAGTGCCGCTGTGTTGTCGATGGCCGCCCGCGGCATGCCGCCGGCGCCCTCGCGACGCAACCCGGCGGCGGCCAGCACCACCGGTGCCGAGCCGCGCAGGGCGGCGGCAAATTGGGCATCGCCCGGGCGCGGATCGGCAAAGACAATGCTGTAGCCGACAGCGCTGACACCGGCGCTGCGCAAATAGTTCAATACCTGCGCGTGCAGCGAGCGCTCGATCGGCCAGCCGCCGGCGATCGGGCGGATCTGCTCGATCGATGCTTCGTCGATATCGATGGCGACGACGCTGTCATAGTGGCGTTCGCTCGCGGTCAGGCGCCAGACGAGGTCGGACCAGGTGTTCGACAGCGTGGTCTGCAGCGGGCTCAAGCCCACCGCAGCGGCCAGCAGCAGCGCGGCCAGCGAGCGGGTCGCGCGGTGGGTTTCCAGCTGCGGCACGACCCGGCCGAACCAGCCGCCGATGCCGGCCAGGAACGGCTTCACGCTGTCGGGCTCACGTTCTCGCGTCCAGTGGCGGCGCTCAGGGCGCCTGACGACGAGCGGCAAATGCACGGCCGGGGCTGAAGGCGCCGACGCTGCCGTCTTCGGCGACAGCAGCGACGCGCCAGAACCAGGCGCCGGGCGGCAGTTCGACACGTGCCTGCACGAGATTGAAGCCGGCGCTGTTGTCTACCGCCAGGTCGACCAGCGGCTGCATGAAGTCGGCGCTCGCCGCGACCTGCAAGCGGTAGGACCTTGTCGCGTCGACCGCGGTCCAGGCGAAGACCACCGCCTCGCCCGAGACGGTGTCGTCCTCGGCCGGCGATCCCGCCGGCAGCGGGGCCGGCAAGACGGGCGCGGGCACGGGTCGCGGCAGCTCGACAACACGTTGCATCTCAAGCGGCACGACGGCGTCGAAACCCTCGAGCCCATCGGCCGCGATGCCGCGCACGCGCAGCCAGTAACGGCCGTCGGCGAGCGCGGGGTACTGCGCCTGGGCTTCGGTGACCCGCTGGTCCTGCAGCAACTGGCTCGTCTGCGCGTCGGCGAAGAGTTGCGCGCGGTAGGCAGTTGCGCCATCCAACGCCGGCCACTGCGCCTGCACCGGCCAGCTGCTGTAGCGCCCGGAGGCGGATGCAAGCAAAGGCGCCGCAAGCAGCGCCCGCGGCGCGGTGATGCGCCCATCGGCAGCGGCGGTGGTGCCAAAGCCGGCGTTGACGGTGACGCCAGCCGGCGCACCGGCACCCGCACCCGCACCCGCACCCGCCGCAGCGCCGACAACGCCGGTCAGGACTTCGACCCGGCTGCCCAGGCTGGCCGCGTCAGCACCGGCGCGCAGGCTGGTGCCGCGCACGCCGAGCGATGCGGTCGGGGTCTTGATCTCCAGCGGCAGCACCGCGGGCGCGGCCCGTGGCGGCACGTCGGCGTCGATGGTGCCGTCGAACAAGGTGATGTTGGCTTGCGTGAAGCCGCTGCGGCCGAAGGTCAACAACTGGTCCAGCAGCACCCGCGTTTGTGGGTTCAGCAGCAGCCGCGTGCCGTCGATCAGGCGCAGCGCCAGCGCTGACTGCACGCCGGTGGCGAGCAAGGCGCCGGGGCTGAGCCGGTCGCCGACATTGGCCGGGTTGCGTGGCGCCGCATTGCCGGCCTGCACGCTGGCGTCGCCGCGGACGTAGACCACTTCGGCCAGGGTCAGTTCGCGGCGCAGCCAGGCGACCGGGATCAACACCGCCTCACCCGGCAGGACGAGGTCGGCGTTGCGCAGCCGGTTGTGTTTTTGCAGCGCCTGCCAGCCATGCTCGGGCTGCAAAAAATTGCGCGCAATGGCGGTCAGCGTATCGCCACCGACAACACGGTAGACCCAGTCGGCACCGGCAGCGATGGCTGCCACTGGCACTGCGCTGGTGGCGCCGCGCGGGGCCACCTGGGCGATCGCCGGTGCGTGCCCCACGGCGCAGAGTGCGGCCAGGACCATCAGGCGTCGACAGAGAAGGGTCACGGCACGGCCTTGGCTGAATAGGGTGGCGCGCCACCGGGCGGGCCAGCGCGATAGGTCTGAAATTCAGTCTAGCAGCGCGGCGCAGCGGCGGACCCTGGCCGCAAGTCTGGGTTGACAGCCGGCGCGACCGTCACGGCGGCCAGGATCTGCGTGACGGCCTGGTTCATCGACGCCACCGAGCCATCAGCCAGACCGACCATCGGCATGCGCTCGAACTGCGCGAAGTTGCGCGCCATCGACCGCAGGTAGATCGGGTCGTAGTGGTCGGCCAGCAGGTCGCCGACCACGGCCGCCATCTGGCCGCCGCGGCAAAGCGCCTGCCAACGTTCGACGACGGCGGCACCGCGTGCTTCGCGCAAGCCTTGCAGGCGTTCACAGAGCAGCTCGGCGTCTTGCGCCAGATGGGCGTAGTCCTGCATCAACAGCTCGACACGGCCAGCCACCGGCATCTCGATCTGCACACCCGGCGCCGCGCGCATCTGCTTGAGCAGGGCCTCGGGCACGCGCAGCCGGCCGACGGTGCGGCTTTCACTTTCGACAAAAACCGGCCGCGTGCGATCAAAGCTGCGCAGCGCCTGCCAGACCAGCATCTCGAAATGTTTTTGCCCCGGCTGCGGCTGGTCGGGCAGGCCGCCGAGCACCGAGCCGCGATGGCAGGCCAGGGCTTCGAGGTCGAGCACCTGCGCGCCCGCGGCATGCAGCGCTTGCAGCAGCCGCGTCTTGCCGGAACCGGTTTTGCCGCAGACCATGTGCAGGCTCAGGTCGAGTGGTAGATGTTCGAGATCGGCCAACACGAAGCGGCGAAAAGCCTGGTAGCCGCCGTCGAGCACACGGACCTCGAAGCCGATCTGGCCGAGCACCAACGCCAGCGCGCCAGAGCGCTGGCCACCCCGCCAGCAATAAACCAGCGGGCGCCAGGATTTCGGCAGCGCCGCGGCCTCACGCTCGACGTGGTCGGCGATATTGCGCGCCGCCAACACCGCGCCGCGCTTGCGTGCATCGAAGGGCGAGACCTGCGCGTAATCGCTGCCCACTGCGTGGCGTTGGGCGTCGGTCAGGGTCGGCCAGTTCTGCGCGTGGGGCAGGTGGTCGAGCGCAAATTCGCTCTCGCTGCGCGCGTCGATCACGGCGCTGAATTGGCCGAGTCCTGCCGCGGCATCCTTGGCGTCGATGCGCTGGAGTCCCATCTTGGCCGGCTCGCGCGCAGTCACGCCACCGCGTCGAGCAACTCGCTCTCGATCTGCAGTTGTGCGCGGGACTGCTGCAGCTCGGGGCCGTCGACGAGAAAGGTATCCTCGACGCGTTCGCCGAGGGTCGTGACCTTGGCCAGTTGCAGGTTGACGCCATGTTTGGCCAGCACGCGGGCGATGGCGTAGAGCAGACCGCTGCGGTCGCTGGCACTCACCGACAGCAGCCAGCGCTGTGCACGCTCATCAGGGTTCAGCGTGACCCGCGGCGTGACCGGGAACGACCGCACCCGGCGCGACAGGCGCGCCTTGCCCGGCTCGGGCAGCGGGCCGGCCGAGGCCAGCGCAGCGCCGGCACCGGTCTCGACCAGCGACAGCAACGCGCGGTATTCGGCCGGTGACGATGCCGCCTGCGTCGTGCTCACGACTTGAAAAGTGTCGAGCGCAAAACCGGCACGGGTGGTGTGCACCTTGGCGTCCTGGATGCTGAAGCCCGCGCCGTCGAAGTAGCCGCAGATGCGTGCAAACAGGTCCGGCCGGTCGGGCGAATAGACAAGCACCTGCAAGCCTTCGCCGACCGACGAGACCCGCGCCTGCACGACCGGCACGTCGGTATGCAAGTGGCGCCACAACACGCGGGCATGCCAGGAGATATCAGCCGCGTCGTGGCGCAGGAAGTAGCTCACGTCGAGCGTTAGCCAGAGCGGCGTTTCGGTACCCGGCAGGGCCGAATGCAGGGCCAGTATCTGGCGTGCCTCCTGCTTGCGGATTTCAATTTCTGCGTCCAGGTTGATCGGCGCGCCGCCCAGTGCGCGCAGGGTCAGCCGATACAGATCTTCGAGCAGCTTGCCCTTCCAGGCGTTCCAGACCTTCGGGCTGGTGCCGCGGATATCCGCCACCGTGAGCAGGTACAGCGCGGTCAGGCGGCGCTCGCTGCCCACACGTTTGGCAAAACCCGCGATCACATCGGGGTCGCTCAAATCTTCTTTCTGCGCGATGCGGCTCATCGTCAGGTGCTCGCGCACCAGAAATTCGATGAAGCCGGTTTCGTCGCGCGGCACGCCATGGTCGCGACAGAAGTGCCGCACCTCGACGCCACCGAGGTCGGAATGGTCACCACCCCGGCCCTTGGCGATATCGTGGAAGAGTGCGGCGACGTAGAGCAGCCAGGGCTCGTCCCAGGTCGCCGCAAGCTGGCTGCAAAAGGGGTACTCGTGCGCGTGTTCGGGGATGAAAAACCGGCGCATATTGCGCAGCACCATCAGGATATGTTGGTCGACGGTATAAACATGGAACAGGTCGTTCTGCATGCGCCCGACGATGCGCCTGAAGACCCAGAGATAGCGCCCCAGCACCGAGGTCTGGTTCATCAGCCGAAAGGCATGTGTGGTGCCCTGCGGCTGGCGCAGGATGTCCATGAACATCTCGCGGTTGATCGGGTCGCGGCGGAAAGCGCCGTCCATCAGGTTGCGCGCGTTGTACAGCGCACGCAGCGTACGCGCCGACAGCCCCTTGATGCCGGGTGTCTGCTGGTAGACCAGAAAGGTCTCCAGGATCGCATGCGGGTTGTCGGCGTAGACGGCGTCGTTTTCAACCTCGAGCATGCCCGCGCGGTCAAGAAAGCGGGCATTGATCGGCCGCATCGGCGCGGCTTCTGACCCCGCGATGCGCTCTTCGATATTCAGCAGCAGGATCTGGTTGAGCTGGGTCACCGCCTTGGCCGCCCAGTAGTAGCGGTGCATCAATACTTCAGACGCGCGCTGACCCACCGGCGCGTTGATCGCAAAGCTCTCGGCCACGGCGGCCTGCAGGTCGAACACCAGGCGGTCTTCGCGCCGCCCGGCCACCGCATGCAATCGCGCGCGGATGAGCTTCAGCGTACCTTCGTGTTTTTGCAACTGCGCGACTTCAAATGCGCTGACCAGGCCGTTTGCCGCCAGTTCGCTCCAGTTGCGGCCCAAGCCGGCGGCGCGCGCGACCCAGATCAGCAACTGCAAGTCACGCAGACCGCCGGGGCTTTCTTTGCAGTTGGGCTCCAGCGCGTAGGGTGTGCCTTCGTACTTGACATGGCGCTGCTGCATCTCCAGCGTCTTGGCGCGCAAGAATGCCTTTGGCTCGAGTGCGGCATCGACGTCGCGCCGGAACTGCGTATAGAGCTTTCGCGAGCCGGCGACGAGGCGCGATTCGAGCATCGCGGTCTGCACCGTCACATCAGCGCGCGCGATCTCGACACATTCGGCCACGCTGCGCACCGCCGAGCCGATCTCGAGCTTGACATCCCAGCAGGCGGTGAAAAATTCGCCGACACCGTCGGTGCCTGCAGCGTCGGGCAGGAGCACCAGCACATCGACGTCGGAGTGTGGAAACAGCTCGCCACGGCCATAACCGCCGACCGCGATCAGCGCCGCGCCGGCCGGCAAGGCGCTGGCCTCCCACAGGGTCTGCACCACCGCGTCGACATGCCGCGCCAGGCCGCGCAGCAGGCGTGTCGCGGCTTTGATCGTCGGCCGCGATTCGAGAAAATGCGCCATCAGAGCGGCCTTGCCGTCTTTCAGGCGCGCCTGCTGTGCAGCCAAGACCGCCGGGCCGGCGGGGCCAGCGCCCGGGGCCGCGGGGGCCCGTTTCAGCGCCGCCGGCATCGCGGACTTGGTCACACCCTCAGGCAGTGGCCAGCGTGGTCGCAGTCGCGGTCGCGCTGGCGTAACCCGCGGTGGCAAATGCTGGTGGCAGCGGGCTGCCTGCGGAAACTGTCAAGACCTCGTAGCCGGTTTCCGTGACGAGCACGGTGTGCTCCCACTGCGCCGACAGCGAGCGGTCGCGGGTGACGATGGTCCAGCCGTCGTAGGGCCGGTTGCCGCGGCGGTCTTCCTTGATGTCGCGGCGACCGATATTGATCATCGGCTCGATCGTGAAGATCATGCCCGGCACCAGCTCTTCAAGCGTGCCCGGCCGGCCGTAATGCAGCACCTGCGGCTCCTCGTGGAACCGCGCGCCGACACCATGGCCGCAGAACTCGCGCACGACCGAGAAGCCGGCGCGCTCGGCGAAGACCTGGATCGCATGGCCGACATCTCCGAGGCGGCCACCAGGGCGGACCTTGGTTATGCCATGCCACATCGCCTCGAAAGTGATCGAACACAGGCGCCGCGCGGCGATGGTGCTCTCGCCGACGACGTACATGCGGCTGTTGTCGCCGTGCCAGCCGTCCTTGATGACGGTGACGTCGATATTCACGATATCGCCGCTCTTCAGCGCGCGGTCGTCAGGGATGCCGTGGCAGACAACATCGTTGAGCGACGTGCACAGCGACGCCGGGTAGGGCGGATAGCCCTGCGGCTGGTAACCCAGCGTCGCCGGCACGGTGTTCTGCATCTGGGTCATGTACTCGTGCGCCAGGCGGTCGATCTCTGCGGTGGTCACGCCCACCTGCACATGCGGCGCAAGCATGTCCAGCACCTCGCTGGCCAGGCGCCCGGCCAAGCGCATGCCTTCGATATCGGTGGCGGTCTTGATCGTGATCGTCATGGGCCGGGATTATCCCACCCGGCCCGTAAAATCCGGCCTGGCCGCGGCAGCCCCGACCGCGGCCTTTGTTTTTTGTCGCTCCGCCGCCGCATGCCCCACGCCACCGACCTGTTCCTGACCCCGTTTGAAGGTGGCAACGCGCTGCCGGCCTTTCGTGCCCAGGCGCTGTTGGTGCGGCTGCAAGCGGCCGTGGCAGGCATCGACCGCGTCACCGCGAGGTATGTGCATTGGGTCGCCAGCGACCTCGCACTCGACCCCGGCGAGCGCGACCGCATCGCGGCATTGCTCGACGACGGCGACCGCAGCGGCGACTACACGACCGCAAACGCTGGCGAATTGATCGTCGCCATGCCGCGCCTGGGCACGCTGTCACCCTGGGCGAGCAAGGCCACCGATATCGCGCACAACTGCGGCTTCGACCTGCGCCGCATCGAGCGTGTCACCGAATACCGGATTCATCGCAACACCGGCCTTCTGGGTGGCCTGGGTGGCGTGTTTGGCGCGCCGTCGGCGTTCACACCAGCGCAGCGCGAGGCCGTCGCGGCGCTGCTGCACGACCGAATGACCGAGAGCATCGGCTGGCAGCGCGACGATGCCTGCGCGCTGTTCACGCCGCGCGCTGGCGTGCCGATGGTGCACGTGCAAAACGGCATCCCGGCCACCCTGGGCTACCAACCTGCGGGCTATC
>JANPDN010000031.1:0-15470 GCA_031431555.1 Rubrivivax sp. | reverse complement strand
GGATCGGTGGGGTTGAGGATCACGAACTCGATGTCGCTGCCGACGTAGAAATTCATCTTGCCCTTGCCGGCGCCTTCGAGCTGCTTGAGGATCACGTCCTCCACCGCCAGATTCCAGCCGACGTCGTATTCGGCGGTCTGCAGCACGGCGCGCGCCGCACTGGTGGCGTCGCCGCCGCCCTTGATTTCCAGCGAGTCGAAGTGGGGCTGGTTGGCGACGTGGTAGTCCATATTCGCTGCGCCACGCAGCGTATCGCCCGGCTTGAAGTCGACGACCTTGTACGGCCCGGTGCCCACCGCCTTCAGGTTGGCCGGGTTGTCGCGCGACTTCGCGCCCATGAAACCTTCGAAGACATGCTTGGGGAGAACCAGCCCGACACTGCCGACCATCGGCTCGGCCCAGAAGGGCGTGGGTTTCGGGAACTCGATGCGCACGGTGTGCGAATCGACTTTGGTGACCTTGATGTCCTTGTAGACGCTCACGGTAGTCATCGCGGCGGCCGGGTCGGCGGCGTACTGCGCGGTGAAGACCACGTCGTCGGCGGTGAAGTCGCGGCCGTCGTGCCATTTCACGCCGCGCTTCAACTTCCAGGTGACGCCGCGGCCGTCGGCCGACAGGCCGCCGTTGCTGCGTGAGGGGATCTCGGCGGCCAGCACCGGCACCAAGTTGCCTTCGCTGTCCCAGCTGGCCAGCGGCTCGTAAAAAACGCGGCTGGCGTCCTGGTCCTTGGTGCCGCCGGCGTAATGCGGGTTCAGGTGCACGGCGGCTTGCCAATAAATGAGCTTGAGGGTGCCGCCACCACCCCGTTTGGTGGGTTTGTAGGGCATCGCCGTCTGCGCATTGGCCACGCCGTAGTGCATCAGCATCATCGACGCCATCGGCGCGGTCAGCCCGAGGCCGACCATCTGTTGGATAAAACCACGCCGCGGCAGCTTGCCTTCGCGGACTTCTTCGACCAGGACCCGGATTTCCGACTCGTTCATTGCAGTGCTCCATTCGACATTTGGACGGCAGGCCAGCGGCCATGCACAAAACGGGCCGATGCTAGCTGCTGCCGGACGATCGCCTATCGGGATCGGCCCGCAGCAGGCTCGTCGATCCCCGCGGATACTCGGGGCCATGCGTGAAAACACCCCCATCGAACTCGTCGCCCCCGATATCGAGCCCTGGCGCGCTGGCAATGCCGGCATCGACTGGGTGCATGTTTTTGATGCGACACAGCCTGGCCCCACCGTATTGGTGCAGGCGCTGACCCATGGCAACGAAATCTGCGGCGCGATCGCACTCGACTGGTTGCTGCGCGAACGACTGCAGCCGCGGCGCGGGCGCCTGGTGCTGGCCTTCGCCAATGTCGAGGCGTACCAACGCTTCGACCCGGTCGACCCCGATGCCTCACGCTGTATCGACGAAGACCTGAACCGCGTCTGGGGCGACGATCAACTCTTCGGCGCGCGCGATTCGATCGAACTGCGACGCGCGCGAGAGCTGCGGCCGGTCGTCGACGCTGCCGACCTGGTGCTCGACATCCACTCGATGAGCGAAGCCTGCCCGTCGTTGATGGTCTGCGGCACGGCAGAAAAAAACGCCGCTTATGCACGCGAGCTCGGAGTGCCCGGCGACCTGCTCATCGACACCGGCCACCCTGCCGGTTTGCGTCTGGTCGAGCGCGGTGGTTTTGGCGACCCGACGAGCCCGAAGCGGGCCTTGCTGATCGAATGTGGCCAGCATTGGGAAAGTGCCGCCGCCGATGTCGCGATCGACACCTTGGTGCGCTTTCTCGCGCTGGCCGGCGTTGTCGACGCCGCCTGGGCCGCAACGCGCACCCGCTTGCAGCCGCCATCGCAGCAGCGCCTGGTGCGCGTGACTGAGGCGGTTGCCGCGCGATCGGCGGACTTTCATTTCCTGGTGCCGATGCGTGGCATGAGTGTCGTGGCCAAGGCCGGAACGCCGATCGCCCGCGACGGTGACCACACCTGGCTGGCGCCCTACGACAACACCGTGCTCGTGATGCCCGGCATCAAACATTTGAAGCCGGGCAATACGATGGTGCGCCTGGGCCGCTTTCAATGAGCGGCTGACGCTGCCCGCGTTGGCGTTGTCGAGAACTGCAGCGGCCGCGCCGTGATTCAGGCCGGCCGACCCAGTGCGCGCAACACCGCGGCGGCGGTTTCGTCGGGCCGCTCCATCGGGAACAAGTGGCCGCCGGCGATCCACTCGACGCGGTCGTGCACGAGCCGGCGCGTCGCGGCCATGCCGGCCTGGCGCACTTCATTCGACCGCGTGCCGCCGATAAAACTTGACGCGCAGCGCAGCGGGTGGCGCTTGACCAGTGCATCGAGTTGGTGGGGCAGGGTGTTGTAGATGCGCGTTTCGATCTCCGGCCGGAAGGCCAGGCGCACGGCGTGCCCGCCAGCGCCACGCGCGCCACCTTCGTCAACGCGCTGCGCTGGATCAGGCTCGGTGCCGCAGTCGATGTAGTCGTGCAGCACCCGTTGATCCCAGCGCGCAAAAACCGGCTTCGCAGCGAAATGGCGAAAGGCGTCGGCCGCAGACGGCCAACTGTCGCGCCGCGTCTGTGACACCCGGCCCGGGCCGTAGCGGCCCATCAGACCGGTGGCCTTGAGCAAGCGCACGCTGGCCGCGCGCCAGCCACCGACCAGCGGCGCGTCGAGCAGCACGAGGCCGCGCACCAGCTCCGGCCGCCGGCTCGCCGCGAGCAGGCCTGCATAGCCGCCCAGCGAATGGCCGACCAGGTGCACCGCGCCGGCCCGGCTTGAAGCGCCGCTGGCTTGCATGAAGCGCAGCAGTTCGTCACGCAGGTGCGGCCAGTTGCTGGTCACCGGCAGCGCCGGGTCGTGGCCCAGGCGTTCGATGGCCGCCACCCGCCAGCCGGCTTTGCGCCAGGCCTCGAAGAGCAGCCGGTAGGTGCCTGCCGGGAAGCCGTTGGCATGCACGAACACGATCGTCGGTGGGCTGGCACGTGGCATGTGCGCATTGTCAGCGGCGGCCTGGATCGCCCGCCGTTGGTGGCCGCCGGGGCGCAGGTCGGCCGCGGCCCGCGACCTCGCCGGCCCCGTCCGTGCCGCACAAGCCGCCGTTCGTCGCAGATCGGCTTCATCGCGGCCTTCGCCCGGTTGCAGAATGCGCAGCAAGCGCACCGCATGGTGCAGAAGTAGCCCGTTTCGCAACCAAAAGATGTCGAACCAAAGACGTACGTTGCAGCGATGACTAAAAGCGCCTCCGGTGTGTTGATCGCGCCGCCACCGCCGCAAGCGGGGAAGGGCGAGCCGCAGCGCCTGCGGGTCTACCGGACAGTGCTCGAGGCGATCCGCAAGAGCAGCCTCACGCCGGGCGCACGCTTGCCGTCGGCGCGGGTGCTGGCCGCCGAGTGGCAGGTGGCGCGTCACGCGGTCGACGAGGCGTTTGAGCAGTTGCAGATCGAAGGATTCATCGAGCGTCGCGTCGGCGATGGCACCTACGTCAGCACTGGCGCCACGCCGCCGCAGCCGCCTGCTGCGGCGCCACTGGTGCGGGCGCCATCGGCGCAGGCGCTGGCCGTGTTGCAGCGCTTTGCGGTGTTCATGGGCAAACCGCGCCGGCACGAATTCCCGCACAAGGTGCTGGCGACCCAGGCGCTGTTTGCGCGCACGCCGATGACCGAGCTGTTCCCGCTCGACATCTGGCGCCGGCTGATCGCGCGTGCCCACGGCCCGGCCTACCGGCATTTGCTGACCTACGGCCCGGCCGCCGGGTTGCCGCAGACACGCGAGGCGATCGCGCGCCACCTCGCGCTGACCCGCGGCACCGAATGCGCGCCCGAGCAGGTGCTCGTGCTCAACAGCCCGATGCAGGCCATCGAGTTGATCGCGCGGGTGCTGCTCGAGCCGGGTGATGCGGTCTGGGTCGAAGACCCCGGCAACCCCAGCCTGGCGCCGCTGCTGCGCGCCTTGCACGCGCACGTGGTGCCGGTGCCATTTGATGATCAGGGCCTGGATGTGGCCGCCGGGCGCCGGCTCGCGCCGCGTGCTGCGGCCGTCTACCTGCACGCGCTGTGCCAGTTTCCGCTCGGTGTTCGCACGACGACCGCGCGCCGTGCCGAATTGCTCGCCTGGGCCAATCAAAGCGGGGCCTGGATCATCGACGCCAATTTCAACGACGAAGTCGCCCACGACACCTCGTCGCCAATGCCGTTTCAGCGCCTGGACGACGCCGATCGTGTGTTGTTGATGGGCACTTTCGAAGGCATCCTGTACCCGGCATTGCGGCTGGCCTACCTTGTTGTGCCGCTGCAGATGGTGCCGGTGTTCGTGGCCATGCGCGGCCTGCTCGGTGACCACTCGAGCAATGCGATGCAGCTTGCGGTGGCCTGGTTCATCGACGAGGGCCACATGAGCGCGCACCTGCGCAACCTGCGCCGCGTCAGCCGCGAGCGGCGTGCGAGTTTCACGGCGGCGGTCGAGCGCCATGTGCCGGCCTGGGCGCGCCTGGGCCCGACCGATGCCGGCACCCACGCTTGCCTGCATTTGCCGCCGGCGTTGACCGACCGCGATGTGGTCAAGCAGATCCGCGAGCGCGACGTGATTGCGATCGCCTTGTCGTCGATGAGCGATACCGCCACCACGTTGAACGGGTTGGTGCTCGGCTACGCGGCCTTCGAGGCAGCCGATATCGAGCGCGCAGTGGCCGTCATCGGTGATGTCTTGAGGTCGATGTACGGGCCGTGATGCACTGGCTGTGACGCCGCGGCTGTGCCGCGCGCGCCACAGGGGCGGGAAAGTCCGGGGCGCCAGCGCGCCGCGTGGATCGGTCACCGCGTGTCGCCATCGTCGCTGCGATGTGTCGCTGCGACATGGGGTGACGTTGGATTGCCTTGCGTCGCGTGCCGCTCAGCTTCGGTCAAAGGCCGTTGCAACTCGCACCGACACCGCTGCCTAGAGTCGATGTGCACCCACATGCGTTGCACCCGCTGGCCCACCAGGCCGTGCCGTGGATGCACGCCGTGCAGGCCAGTCGACCAACCCCTCGAGGAGTTTTCATGTTCAAAAAAACCCAACTCGCCGCCGCCGCAGCGCTTGTCGGCAGCGGCCTGCTCTGCGCCGGATCACCGGCCGCAGCGCAGGACAGCACCCAGCGCATCGAGATCACCGGCTCGGCGACCAAGCGCATCGACGCCGAGACCGCGCTGCCGGTGACGGTGATCACCCGGGACGACATCGCCAAGTCCGGCGTCACTACGGCAGCCGAGCTGCTCGACCGGCTCTCGGCCAACAATGGCGGCGGCTACAACCAGGCGCTGGCGATCGGTGACGGCGCACGGCCCGGCTTCGCCGGCGCCTCGCTGCGCGGACTCGGCTCGAATACGACGCTCGTGCTGTTGAACGGCCGCCGGCTTGCCGTGTACGCGCTCGACGGCGGCGGCGTGGACCTGAACTCGATCGCCCTGGGCGCCATCGAGCGCATCGAAATCCTCAAGGACGGCGCCTCGGCCCTGTATGGCACCGACGCGATTGCCGGGGTCATCAACTTCATCACCCGCAAGGATTTCGGTGGCATCGAGCTCAGTGCCAGCGCGCGCGTGCCCCAGGCGGCCGGCGGCAGGACGTCGCAGGCCTCAGTGACGGCGGGTTTTGGTGATCTCGCCAAGAATCGCTTCAATGTTTTTGGCAACCTGAGCTGGGACAAGACCGGGCAACTCAAGGCCTCGCAGCGCGAGTACTCAAAAACCTCGTTCCTGCCGAACGCACCTGGTGGGCCCTTCGATCGCACCAGCGGCAATACGATCCCGGCCAGCGTGGCCACGCCGGTCGGCGTATTGAACCCCGGCGTGCCGAACTGCCTGCCGCCTTCGTCGTTCCAGACCGCTTCGACAGGCGCGTGCCGTTTTGACTACGCGTCGGTGATTGACATCCTGGTGCCCCAGGAAAGGGTCGGTGGCCTGGCTCGCGCCACGCTCCAGGTCAGCAACGATATCGAGCTGTTTGCGGAGTTCAACAAGACGCGCACCGTGTCGCCTTTCCGCATCTCGCCAACGCCTGCGTCCAGCGCGACCACTTTTGCCGGCGACCCCGTGCTGTATCCGGCTGGCGGCAAGTGGTACCCAAAGGCGCTGAACCCGGCCACCGGGCTGCTCGAGCCGGGTGTCCTCAACCACCTCGACGGCAGCAACGCCTTTGTGCCGCTGGCCGGCCCGATCGAAGTCTTCTGGCGCACGCTGGATGCCGGCCCGCGCACCAACGAGTCGACCGCCGACCAGGACCGCATCGTGCTGGGCACCCGCGGCACCTTTGGCAACTGGGACTACGACTTCGCCTTCCTGCGCTCGACAAGCAAGGTCACCGAGCGCTATACCGAAGGCCAGCTCTACGAATCCAAGCTGCTCAATTCGACCTGCAACACACCACCTTGCAGCCCGCTGAGCCCGGGTTACGCGGTGGGGCAACTCAACCCGGATATCAACCCCTTCGGCCGCAACGACGCCGCCGGCCTGGCCGCGCTGCGCTCGGCCCTGGTGCTGGGGCCGGTGCGCATCGGCAAGTCAACCCGTGAAGGTTTTGACGGCAAGATCTCCGGCGAGATCGGCAAACTCCCCGGTGGCCCGATCGCGGTTGCGATCGGCGGTGAACGGCGCACCGAAAAACTCGACGACCAGCCGCTGGCGGTGCTCAACGGCGGCGACATCATCGGCGGTGGTGGCAACCAGTTGCCGGTGATCGGCAAGCGCACCGTGACTGCAGTCTTCGGAGAAGTGGTGTTGCCGGTCTTCAAGGGCTTCGAAGCGCTGGTGCAGGCGCGGTACGACAAATACAGCGACTTCGGCAACACCACCAACCCGAAGTTCGGCCTGCGCTGGCAGCCGACGCGCGAGTTTCTCGTTCGGGCGTCGACCGGCACGGGATTTCGCGCCCCGACGCTGCCCGATCTGCTCGGCCAAGTGACGCAGACGAACACCGGCAACAACTACAACGACCCTTATTTCGAGGCCAAGCGTGGTGACTGCTTCACTGCTGCGGGCCTGCCGACAGCAGTGAACACACCGCAGTACTGCAACGCCCAGTTGACGGTGAACCAGGGAGGCAACCCGAACCTGCAGCCGGAGAAGTCACGCCAGGCGACGATCGGCATCGTCTTCCAGCCGAACAGCGATTTGTCGGTCGCTGTGGACTTGTGGAAGATTCGCATGAAGGGCCAGATCGCGATCCCCGATGCGGACGCATTGCTCGAAGGATTCATCAACCAGTTTCTGCAGAACCCGGCCGCAGCGTACGACCCGACGACGGCCAAACTTACCGCGGCCGGCAAGGCTGCGCTGCAGGGCAACGTGACTGCCGACGGCATCTTCATTGACGCAACGACGGGCTTCCTCGACTTCGTGAACGCCCGCTTTGGCAACATCGCCTCCACCGACACCACCGGCGTCGATATCAGCGTCAAGGGTGTGCTCGCGCGGACGTCCTATGGGGAGTTCTCCGGCGGCCTGGAGTCGAGCTACATCGACTCGCAGAAGCAAGGCGGCGTCGAACTGGTCGGCACTTACAGCGCCTTCGGCCCGATCGTGCGCTGGAAGCACAACGTCTCGCTGGACTGGAAGTTCGGGGCCTGGAATACATCCTTGTTGTTCAATCATACGGCGGGCTATGTCGATCAAGGCGGCGCCCGGAAGGTCTCGCCGTGGGAGACCTTGGACATGTCGCTGGTCTATCGCGGTGTGAAGAACCTGAGCTTGCGTGTCGGCGTCAACAACCTGCTCGACAAGGCGCCGCCCTATTCGCGCCAAGGGGACTACTTCCACGTCGGTTATGACCCGACGATTGCCGATCCCCGCGGTCGCACCTGGAGCTTCGGGGCGACCTACAGGTTCTTCTGATCGACGCCAATCGAGGGGTCTGCCGCGGGGCAGGCCCCTTGGTGGTGTGCGCGAAAGTCATCGAGCCGGTACGGGCTCGTGTCTGCAGCCACCTACCAGCCGATCGGCGAGAACAAATAGCCGCGGTTGCGCACGGTGCGGATGCGCGGTGCGCCGTTGCGCTGGTTGTCACCGAGCTTGGCGCGGATGCGGTAAACGCGGCAGTCGACCGAGCGGTCCATCGGCTGGTCGTCGATGCCACGCACACGCTTGAGGATGTCGCGCCGCGACACCGTGGTGCCGGCCTGGCTGGCGAGCAACCACAGCACGTCGAATTCGCCATCGGTCAGCGGCACGATCTGGTTGTCCTTGAGCACGCGATGCTGGCGCAACTGGATCAGCAGCGATCCAAATTGCAACTCCTCGGCCACCGGCGGCGCGGCCGCGACTCGCGAGCAACGCCGCCACAAGGCGCGCAGCCGAGCGGCGACCACCGGCGGCGAAGTGTGGCCGTCGAGCACGTCGTCGGCGCCCATCTCGAGCGCCAGCACCTGGTCGATGTCGCGCAGCGCTGCGCAGGCCACCAGCAGCGGCATGTCCGGCAACTGCAAGCGCAGCTCGCGCAGCCGCGCCAGATGTTCGGCCAGCGGCCGCGTCAGATGCAGCAGCACTGCGTCGGCCGCGTGACGTGGCGGCGTGTGGGGCGACGGGTGGTCGACGAGTGAAACACTTTGCGCCACCAGGCCTTCGGCTTCGAGCGCCAAGATCCAGGGTGCTGCCGCAGCTGCATCGTCGAAGCAGATGTTGATGCTGCGGGTTGCCGGCCGCGCCAGGACGCCTTCGCCTGCGTGGTGGTGGGCCTCAGCGCCGACCCGGTAAAGCTGGGCTGCCGAATGTGCCGGATATGCCGAATGTGCCGAATGCGCCGACTGCAGCGGTGGCGCGTTGCCCGCATAAGCCGGCTGCGTCAGGTAAGCCGCAGCAGCAGCAGCCGATGCTGATGCCAAGGCCGGGCTGCTGAACATCGCGTCGAGCGGCGGTAGTGTCATCGTGCGCCGATCGTCGGCGGGGTCACTCGGCCGGGCAAGGGCCATTCAGAAGGTGGGCGCCCGGCCAATGTGGCCGACCCGGCGCTGCCGCTGAACGCAGCGTGGCTTCAGACGATGCGCTCGGCCGGTGTCTTGATCTTGCGCATCGGCTCGAACCGCGCGCTGCGCACCATCAGCGGGTGGCTCGCTGCGCCGTCGTTCCATAGCGGGTCTTCGATGCCTTCGAAAACTTCGCGCAGGCGCTGGCCCCAGGTCTCGCGGATCATGCGGAAGTAGGGGTTGTGTTCGTCGACGCAGACGATGCGGTCGCTTTGCAGCGTGCCCGCCTCGTAGACCAGCAGGTCCAGCGGCAGGCCGACGCTCAGGTTCGATTTGATCGTCGAGTCCATCGACACCAGCGCGCATTTGGCGGCTTCGTCGAGTGGTGTTGCCGGCGCCAACACGCGGTCGAGGATCGGCTTGCCGTATTTGCTTTCGCCGACCTGGAAAAAGCAAGTCTCGCGGGTCGCCTCGATGAAATTGCCCGCCGAATAGACCAGGAACATGCGCATCGCTTCGCCGGCGATCTGGCCGCCGAAGATCATCGACGCATTGAAGTCGATGCCCGACGCCTTGAGCGACGGCCCATCCGAATCGTGCACGCGGCGCACCGCGGCGCCGAGCACGCGCGTGGCGTCGAACATGCTGGTCGCGTTCCAGATCGTGATCGGCTCGCCACCGGGGTTGTCTATTCTCTCGACCTGCAGGATCTCTCTAACGCTCTGGCTGATGCTCAGGTTGCCGGCCGAGAGCATGACCATGAAACGGTCGCCGGGCTTTTCGTAAATGATCATCTTGCGAAAAGTGCTGATCGCATCCAGGCCGGCGTTGGTGCGCGAATCGGAAAGAAACACCAGGCCGGCGTCGAGACGGATGCCGATGCAGTAGGTCATGTCGAAGTCTCCCCTCGGATGGCTTTGAGGCGGTACAGCGCATCGAGCGCTTCACGCGGGGTCAGGCGGTCGGGTTCGATCGCGTCGACCGCGTCTTGCAGTATCGACGCGGCCACAGTGGGGGCGGCCGGCGGCGGCGCGCTGGCGAACAGATCCACCTGCGCGGCAGTTTGTTGCTGGCCGGCTTCGAGCGCTTCAAGCGTCGCGCGGGCCTGGCGCAGCAGCGAAGGTGGCATGCCGGCCAGGCGCGCCACCTGCACGCCATAACTGCGGCTCGCCGGTCCGGGCTCGATGCGGTGCAGGAAGACGATGTCGTGCCCGCTCTCGGCGGCGCTGACATGGACATTGATCGCGCGATCGTGGCGCGCCGGAAATTCGGTGAGCTCGAAATAGTGGGTTGCAAAGAGCGTGAAGGCGCGGCTGCGGTCGTGCAGGTGGCCGGCAATCGCGGCGGCCAGCGCGAGGCCGTCGAAGGTGCTGGTGCCGCGGCCGATCTCGTCCATCAGCACCAGGCTGTGTTCACCGGCGCCATGAAGGATCGCTGCGGCTTCGGTCATCTCGAGCATGAAGGTCGACTGCGCGTTGGCCAGGTCGTCGGCCGCGCCGATGCGGGTGTGGATCGCATCGATCGGCCCCAGCCGGCAAGCTTTTGCCGGCACAAACGAGCCCATCGCGGCGAGCAGCACGACCAGCGCGACCTGGCGCATGAAGGTGCTCTTGCCGCCCATGTTGGGGCCGGTGATGACGAGCATTTTTGTGCGCGCGTCGAGCCGGCAGTCGTTGGCGATGAACGCGGGCCCGCCGGTTTCTTGCAGGCGCTGCTCGACCACCGGATGGCGGCCGGCGTCGATCTCGATGCAGGGGTAGGGCACAAACTCCGGCCGGCACCAGTTCAACGTCGCCGCGCGTTCGGTCAAGGCCGCCAGCGCATCGAGCGCAGCCAGCGCGCGCGCCAGCGCTGACAGCACCGGCAGATGCGACTGCATCGCGTCGAGCATCTGTTCGTAGAGCAGCTTCTCGCGCGCCAGCGAGCGGTCTTGCGCCGACAGCGCCTTGTCCTCAAAAGCCTTCAGCTCGGGTGTGATGTAGCGCTCTGCGCTTTTGAGTGTCTGCCGGCGCCGGTAGTCCGCCGGCACTTTGTCGACCTGCGACGCCGTGACCTCGATATAAAAGCCGTGCACCTTGTTGAATTGCACGCGCAGGTTGTGGATGCCAGTGCGCGTTCGTTCTCGTTGTTCGAGGTCGAGCAAAAAAGCGTCGCAGTTGTTGGCAATGCCGCGCAACTCATCCAGCGTGGCATCGAAGCCGGCGGCGATGACACCACCGTCGCGCAGCAGCACCGCGGGCTCTTCAGCGATCGCCGCCAGCGGCACCGCCACATCCGCACCGGGCTGCAATGCCGCGTGCAGCCGCTCGAGCAACGCGCTGCCCGACGCGACCTTGGTGTGCAGTGCCGGCAGCGCAGCCAACGTCGCGCGCAGGCCGGCAAGTTCGCGCGGCCGCGCCGAGCGCATCGCGATGCGCGCGGTGATGCGCTCGACATCGCTGATGTGGCGCAGCGCGTCGCGCAGCGGCTCGAAGCCGGCGTCGCCGTCGTTGAGCAGCACCACGATGCTGTCTTGGCGTTCAGTGGCTGCGCTGCGGTCGCGTGTTGGATGCGTGAGCCAGTGCCGCAGCAGCCGGCTGCCCATGCCGCTGCGGCAGCTGTCGAGCAGCGACAGCAGTGTCGGCGACTCCTCGCCGCGCAGCGTCTGCGTTAGCTCGAGATTGCGCACCGTGGCCGGCGGCAGTTCGAGCAAGTCGCTGGCGCGCTCGACGGTGAGTGTCGTGACATGGGCCAGGCCCAAGCGCGCGCTGCCGTCGCTGGCGCGGCCGCTGGTGTGCGCTGCAAACTCCAGCAACGCCGCCGCAGCGGCATGCGCCGCCGGCAGGTCCTGCGCATTGAAGCCGGCGAGTGACGCCACGTTCAACTGTGCGCACAGCTTGCGCTCGCCCAGGCCAGCGTCGAACTGCCACGCCGGGCGCGTCGTCAACGCCGCACCACAACGCGCGGCAGCTTCGGGCAAGCAGTTGCCGTCGTGCAGCAACTCCGCCGGCGCCAGCCGCGCCAGCCACGCCGGCAGTTCGCGCTCGCCACATTCGGTGAGCCCCAAGGTGCCGCTGGCCACACCGAGCCAGGCGATGCCATACGTTGCGCGTTGTTTGTGCAAGGCCACCAGCAGCGTATCGGCGCGGTCAGCGAGCAGTTCGCTGTCGGTGACGGTGCCCGGTGTGACGACACGCACCACCTTGCGGTCGACCGGGCCCTTGCTGGTGGCGACATCGCCGACCTGTTCGGCCACCGCCACCGACTCGCCACACTTGAGCAGCTTGAGCAAATAACTCTCGACCGCATGCACCGGCACCCCGGCCATCACCACCGGCTCGCCGGCCGACGCGCCGCGGCTGGTGAGCGTGATGTCGAGCAGCCGATGCGCCTTGCGGGCGTCGTCGAAGAACAGCTCGTAAAAGTCGCCCATCCGATAGAAGACCAGCGTATCGGGATGCTCAGCCTTGATGCGCAGATACTGCTTCATCATCGGCGTGTGGGCGGAGAGATCGGGGGTCATGCGCTATGAGATTACCTATGAAGAGTCGCCCACGTTGACCTCTGTTTGCCTACGTTCACATCGCGATCTAGTATAGGTTTTAGTATAGGTTTTCGGCTAGTATAGGTTTCATGTTCGACGCGCGGGCTGCCAGGGCACTCCAGCAGGGTGATCATCTCACCGTGAAAGAGGCGCGCGGCCTGCGGCTGGTGCGCAATGGCGAGTCGCTGGCTTGGGTCTATCGGTATCGCAGTCCAGTCGATTCGAAGCTGCGCCAGGTCACGCTCGGCGCGTGGCCGGCGATGTCGATTTCGGCGGCGATTGCCGCGTGGGACCGGCGCCGCTCTGAGCGCGGTGCGGGTGCCGATCCGCAGTTGAACAAACGCCGTGAGCGCGAAGAGCAAGCGCTGCAGGCTGGTCTGGGCCGCTACACCGTGCGCAAGGCCAGCGACGAATGGCTGAAGGCCTATCGAGGCACCGTCACGCCCAAGACCTACGGCGAAGCCGAGCGCCTGCTGGCCAGGGAGATCGACACCATCGCCGACACGCTGGTCGTCGATATTTCCAGAAAGACGGCCTTCGATTTGATCGATGCCAAACGCGATACGCCCGTGGTCGCGAGCAATTTGAGACGCGTGCTGGGGGCCGTCTGGGACCGTGCGCTCGATGCCGAACGGGTCCCCGACGGCACGTCGAACTGGTGGCGCCAGATTCTCCGCGGCAAATTGCCGAGCAAGGGAAAAACGATCGCCGGCCGCCACGTGGGGGCCGGCAAGCGCGTGCTTTCCGAGCCCGAGTTGAAGATCGTGCTGCCGTTCTTGCCCAACTTCAGCCGCGATGTCCGCGACGTGTGTGAGCTCTACCTGTGGACCACCTGCCGCGGATCGGAGATCTGCGCGATGGAGCGCGACGAGATTGCCGAAGAGCCCGACGGGCAGCTGTGGTGGACCGTGCCGACGTCCAAGCTGAAGATGCGCCGCAACCCCCTCACGTGCGATCTGCGCGTGCCCCTGTGCGGACGCGCCGCGGCCATCGTGCGCAGGCGATTGGACGCGGCCGCAGGCAACTACCTCTTCCCGAGCGTCGGCAAGACGGGGCACGTCGAGCAGCGCGCCATCGGCGTGGCGATCTGGAGCCACATGCCTTACGCCGGGACACGCCCCGACTGGCATCGAGCGCGCCTGCAAGTCACCCATTGGGCACCGCACGACTTGCGACGTTCGTCGCGGACTCTGTTGTCGAAGTTGGGCTGTCCAGCCGATATCGCAGAAGCGATCCTCGGCCACCTGCCGCCCGGCGTGCAAGCTGTCTACAACCGTCATCAATACGACGACGAGCGGCGGGTCTGGTTGCTGCGATTGGGTGACCGGCTCGAGGAACTTGCGCGCGGCTGAGCCAAGCTCAGACCCTCAGGTGCCGGGCCTGGTCCGACCCGGTCCGGGCTGGATGTCGCTGATCGGCAGGGCATTCGCTGCGGCCTTGAGTTCGTCGTACAGCCAACCTGTACTGCGGTCAGCCAGCTTCCGTGGTTTTGGCAACCGGCCGCGCGTCACCTCGCGCTCGAAGAGGCTGACGCTCATGCCGAGCGCCGCCGCAGCTTCGACCCGGCGAAGCGCGATGGGGGCGGCATGGATCACCAGGGTCCGATGGCTTGTCAAGGTTTTCTCCGCGAGCGTGTTGGTAAACATAGCGTGCCGGTGCCAGACCTCGGGCGATGAAAACGACAAGATATTCGTCGTCGCGAGGACCTGACTGCACGGCGGCCCTTCCCGTGGCCGGGGACCGCGGGCTCGCTGATGGCCGTCACGGCATACGTGACCGCCATCTGCTTCGCTCGCCCGCTTGACGAACTGACCGACGCCGCGCTTCGTCGCTGCGCTTCGCTTCGACTCTGGGCACGCGGCGCCGGTCAGATCGTCACCCCGGCCACCCGCCATGCTCGGAGCCGGGCCGCCTGAAGGAATGAGTCAGCGCGGGCCGGCTCGGCCGACGCGCCAGTCGCTCACCTTCGGTTCGCTGCGTGGCACGCCAGCCGCGGTGCCGCCAGCCCGCGTCGTGTTGGTCGGCCCGCTCGCTGCAGCCGATGCGCCAGGCGTACCTGTCACACCGGCCGCGGTGGCTCGGGCCCTTGGTCGAAGGCCGTGGTGCGGTCGCTGCCCGTTGTGCCGGTTCAGCCCACCGCGATCCCCGCACCGCGCCCCCGTCCTGCGATGAGGGGGACTTGTGGGGGGATCTTCAATGCGGTGGGCCGGGAAACCGGCTCACCGTTTTGCATGTTGGCGCCGCTTGAATAGCCACCCCCACCCCCCGCCCGCCCCCAGGGGCGGGAGCGAGGAGAGCCAAGCAGAAGGATCAGTTTTCAGCAGCCCGATGCGGGATGCGGTTGGTCTTTCCGATGAGGAGTTTCATCATGGCCAACGTTCAAGTCATCCAGCGCAACGCGCATCTGGCCAGCCCCGTCCGGCTGGAAACCGTCAACGGCCGCGACGGCCCGGTCGCCAAGACCGTGCTCACCGCGATCAGCAACGTCCGGCGCGGCTCGGGTGAGACGCGCGAGGAGGAGAGCACCGCGATTCTTTGGACCGCGTGGGGCAAGCAGGCCGAGAACGCCGGCAAGTACCTCGGCCGTGGCAGCACGTCAACATCGTCGGCCGGCTGCGCAACGACCACTATCGCAACGCCGAAGGCGATGACGTGTTCGGCTTTGCCTTCACCTGCGAGGAGATCGACTACCTCGATACCAAGGCCGAAGGCGAGGCGCTGCGGGCCAAGCACGTCCCGGCGCCCATGCACGGCGACTCTGCAACGCGGGACACGCCGGCGGCCAAGGGCAAGGGCGGGAAGGGCCGCAAGTCTGCCGCACCGGCTGCTCACCCCGAGCTCGACGAGCACGGCGACCCGATCCCGTTCTGACCACTGCCGGGCGGAGCGCGCGCCGTTCCGCCCCTTCATCACATTCCATCGATTGAAGGAACCACCATGTACGCAACACCCACACTCGCGACGCCTACCCTGGCGACAAGGTTCGCGCGCAACACCCGCGTCCTGCGCTCCGATG
>JANPDN010000030.1:0-6554 GCA_031431555.1 Rubrivivax sp. | reverse complement strand
GGCCTTGTAGAAAATCGTCTGCCAGTCGCCGCCCAGCGTGTCGGCGTTGAACCAGGTTTCGATCGTCACCGTGCCGGTCTGGTTGGTATCGGCGCTGTTGGCCACCTCGACGGTGCGCACCGCGTCGGTCTTGACTGCGCCACCGATCTGGCCGGCGACGAAGTTCCGGTCCAGGCCGAAGGATTGCCCGGGCACGATGTCGGAACTGTCGTCGCTGATCTCGAGCAGCTTGAAGCTGTAGTCGGTGCTGGCGCGGTTTTGCGGCGTCCAGATCCGGCCTTCGACGATGAGGGTGTAGTTGCCGTCGCGCGGCAGCGAAAACAGGTCGATATCGTTGAGGTTGACCGGGCCGATGATCTGGCGGCCGAATTCGTCGAACAGGCGCCAGGTGTACCAATCGCCGTTGTTGCCGCTCAAGGCCTGGCGGTCGACGTAGTAGAGCTTGTCCTTGGTGCCGCTGAAGCGGTAGGCATCGGTTTCGTTGACCGGGTTGAGCTGCCCCGCGACGAGGGCGTTGACGACAAACGGCGTCGCCGTGCTCAGGTCGAGCAGGCGGAAGTTGAAGCTGCCCTGCTGGTCATTGATCGGATCGATGAGCAGCCGGTAGTCGCCGGCAATCAGGTTCAGCAGCGGGCTCGTGCCACCGAGTTCGTACGACTCGGACGTGTAAAGCTGGCGGCCGTCGACTTCGGTGCCGCGCGGGCCAATCAGCGTCCAGCGGAAATCGGGCACGTTGTTGGTCGGCGCCAGGGCGTCGAACAACATCTGTTTGGCTTCGGTCAGGCTGAAGGTGTAGGTCGCACGCTGGCCGGGCTGGTTGATCGTGCCTGCGGTCGCGGTATTGATCTCGAGAGCAGCTTGTTGGTCGGCGGTCTTGAGGATTGCAAAACCGTAGTCGAATTTGGCCACCGATTGCGTCGCCCAGATGCGGCCTTCGACGATGACGGTGTAGACACCCGACATCGAAGCGACGATGCCATCGAGGTCGTTGTTGACATACAGGCCGTTGGGCCCGGTGACCTGCCGCCCGAGCGGGTCGATCAGACGCCAGCTGACCCAGTTGCCGTTGTTCGGGCTCAGGGCGCGCGAATCAAAATACAGGCGGTCACCCGCGGTCGCTTCGAAGCGGTGAAGTTCGGTTTTGTTCGCGCCATCCAGGCTGCCGCTGACCGCGGCGCCGATCGCAAACGGCGTCGCGTCCGCCAGGTCGAGGAAGCGGAAAGCAAAGGCGCCGGCCTGGTCGCCGATGGCGTCGATGTGGATCGTGTAGTCGCCCGCCGCAAGGTCGAGCACCGGGCTCGTGCCACCGAGCTCGTAGGACTCGGCGTTGTAGAGCTGGCGGCCATCGATGATGGTGCCGTTCGGGCCGACCAGCGTCCAGCGCAGGTCGGGCACGTTGTTGTTTGGCGCCAGGCCGTCGAAAACCAACTTGCGCGCAGCGTCGAGCGTGAAGGTGTAGCTGGCGCGCTGGCCGGCATGTTCGATCGCAGCGCTGGTGGTCTCGCCGACCGTCAGCGTGCCGGCGATATCGGTCACCTTCTGGACGTTGAAGGTGTAGTCGAAGCGCGCCACCGACTGGGTCGTCCAGATGCGGCCTTCGATGAGCAGCGTGTAGTCGCCGGTCAGCGCCAGCGTGGTGACATCGACATCGTTGTTGACGTGGAAGCCGGTGGTGCCGAAGACGCTGCGCCCGAGCGGGTCGTACAGGCGCCAGCTTGCCCAGTTTCCGTTGTTTGGGCTGAAGGCCCGCATGTCGAAGAAAAACCGCTCGCCCGCGGTCGCGCTGAAGCGGTAGACATCCGTTTCGTTGGCCGGGTTAAGGGCGCTGACCTGCGCCGTGCCGGGATTGAACGCGGTCGCCGACGCAAGGTCGAGGACACGAAAACCGTAGTCCCCGGTCGTCGCACCGTCGGCAAAAATGCGCACCTGGTAGGTGCCGGCCAGCGGCAGTGTGAACACCGGGTCGCCGCCAAACTCGTAGCTCTCGGAGTTGTACATCACCCGCGACGAAACCTCTTCGCCACGCGGGCCGACCAGTCCCCAGCGGAAAGCGCCGTTGTGGTTGGGCGCAAAACTGTCGAAGACGATGCGCTGGCCGGCGGTGCCGGCAAAGGTATAGAGGTCAACCTCGGCGGCGGCGCTGATGGTGCCGTCGACACGCACACCCAGGTCAATCGCGGTGCCCTCAAGTGCGGAAATCGGCGTATTGCCGTTGAGCTTGGCGCTGAAGGCGAAGCTGATTTCGGCGGTGTCGAAGGCGCGGCCTTCGACGAGCAGGGTGTACGCGCCCGTCAGGCGCAGGCTGTACGGCCCGCGATCGGTGTTCATGTAGTCCGGGCCAAAAACGAGTCGGCCGGTCGGATCGATCAAACGCCAGTAGCCGTTGCCGCCGGTCATCGACGTCCAGTCGAAGAGCACTTCGTCACCGGCCGTCGCGTCGATGCGCCAGGCTTTGCTCAAGGAACCCGGGTTCAACGTGCCGCTGACGTCTGTGTCGTAGGCCAGCACTTCGGCATCCGCCAGGTCGAGCAGGCGGAAAGCAAAGCTGGGGGTGGTGTCCCTGGCGGCATCGACGGTCAGCGTGTAGCTGCCGGCGGCCAGGCGCAGCGCGGTATCGCCGCCGAGGTCGGCCGAATCGGAGTTGGAAAACGCGCGCTGCGAGACCAACGCACCAAGCGGGCCGGCAAGCGTCCAGTACAGATCGCCGATGTAGCTCAGCGAGTCGAAGACCAGGCTCTTGTCTTCGGCCAGCGTGAAGGTGTACTGGCGCCGTTGGCCGGCATGTTCAATGCTGGCGCTGGTTTGCTCGCCGAGCACCAGCGCCGCGCTGACATCGGTCACCGGCTGCAGGTTGAAGCTCCAGCTCAGCGGCGCGCTGTTGTAGATGCGGCCTTCAAAAGCCAGCGTGTAGCTGCCGCTGCTGGTTATCTCGAAAACATCCCGGTCTTCGGTGAACCACTGCGGGCCGAAGACGAGGTTGCCGCGCGCGTCGAACAGACGCACCGAGAAGTTTTCGCCGAGCTGGGTTTTGGCGTCGAAGTAGTACTTTTCGCCGGCGACGGCGTCGAAGCGGAAGAGGCGGGTTTCAACTGCAGGTGCGTCCGTCAGCCGGCCCGGGTTGTTGTCGCCTGAGAGGTCAGCAACGTCGCGGCCGCCGGCTTCGTCGAGGCGCCAGTAACCGACAAGCCCGGCTTCGTCGCCAACCAGCAACTGCTGATACGCGGCGCTGATTTCTTCAGCGCTGCGAGCGCTGTTCCAGACCCGCACTTCGTCAATGCGGCCGTCGAATTTTTGACCACCGGCTTCGCGGCTGCCGATCTGCAAACTGTTGCGGCCGTCGACATCCCCCACCGTGCCGGTGCCGTCGGTGGTGTGCACGAGCACGCCGTTGGCGTGGGTGCGCACGACGCCGTTGTCATAGCTGAAGGCGATGTGCGTCCACTCGTTGAGTGCCGCGACATAACCGGTGTTGACCCAGGTCCAGCCAGGGCTGGCGCTGGCGATCGCGTACTGAATCGTGCCGTCGGCAAAACGCGCGAACTCGAACTCGCCCTCCTTGTTGACCAGGATGCCGCCGTAGAAGCCGTCGCTGCCGGCGCCCTCTGGCCGAATCCAGGCTTCGACGGTGAAGGTGCCGTCCATCTGCAGCGACGCCGCATCGGCGATGCGCAGGTCGGGCAGCCGGCCGGTGAAATCGATGGCGCGATTGACCACACCTTCGGGGTAGGTGATCGGCGCGCCGTCGGCACGCAGCAGCGGCGGCGCGACGACGTCGAGGTCGCCAAGGGTGCCCGATACCGTGGTGCCCGCGATCAGCGGCGTGGCGCCGGCCATGTCGAGCAGGCGGAAGGCGTAGTCGCCGATGGCATCGCCGTTGCCGTCGATGACAACGCGGTAGTCGCCCGCGGCCAGCAGCAGCGAGGTCGCACCGCCCAGCTCCCAGGAATCGGAGCTTTGCAAAGTGCGACCCGAGACCAGCGCGCCGCCAGGCCCGATCAGCGACCAGGTCAGGTCGCTGCGGTTGGTGAAGGAGTCAAACAGCACCCGCGTCTCGGCCGCAAGGCTGAAGCTGTGCGTCTGGCGCAGGCCGGCGGACGCAATGCGCCCGTGCACCGACTCGCCCAGCGCCATCGCCGCCGGTGCGGGGTCGGTCAGTGCGACGACGTTGAACAGGTAGGCCGCGGCGCCGCTGATGTAGGAGCGCCCCTCGACGAGCAGGGTGTAGCTGCCATCCAGGCCGAGCGTGACCTCGCCGATGTCGCTGTTCAAAGATGTCGGCCCGCTGACGGTGGCGCCGTACGGGTCGAGCAAGCGCCAGTAGACATCGTTGCTGTGCGACAGGCGGTCGATGAAAAAGCGCTGGCCGGCGACGACGCTGAACTTGAAAGCGTCGGTTTCGTTGGCCGGTGTGAGCTCGCCGCTGACCGGTGTGCCCAGCGTCAGGTCGCGGGCCTGGTTGATGTCGATGAGGCGGAAGCCGTAAGCGCCGGTGGTGTCGCCAACACCATCGACCGTGAGCATGTAGTCGCCGGCGGGCAGGTCGTAGGCGACATTGCCGCCGAGGTCGGCCGAATCGGAGGCCGAAAACGCCCGGTTGTTGACGACGCTGCCACGCGGGCCTTCGAGGCTCCAGCGGATATTGCCGTTGTTGGTGAGCGAGTCGAAGACGACGCGCAGGTCTTCGCTGAGGGTGAAGGAATATCGATCGGTCTCGCCCGCGACGTCCAGGCTGCCGTCGATGCGCGGCGGCGCGATCGGGTCGCCGGCCAGCAGCACGCGCGGCTCGAAGGACTCAAAAACCGTTTTCGCTTGCGGCGCCAGCGGTGCGCGCATCGAGACCAGCGCCCGGTCGAGCAGGCGCTTGAGCAAGGTCGGTTGCCGTTTTACCGGCGCCGCCCCGCGCTGAGTCTTGACCTGTGCCCCGTCGTCCCTGGTGTTTCTGGTGTCCATCAGTACTCTCCCGAACCTGTCACATGCCGCAGCCATCAGCCAAACAGCGGGCGAATTACGGCTCAAAACAATGTGCCACAACCAGTTACGGCAAGTTCGGTATCTGCCCCCCTTGGACATGGGGGGCTTCCCTCGTCACAGGCGCCGAAAAGTCACCAATGTCACGGCCGGCGTTGGGCAATCGTTAGGCAATCGTTAGCGACGCAGCCAAGCCAAAAAAAAGGGCGGCCGAAGCCGCCCTGGTGGACACCGGTCGTTGACCGCGTCAGGCGTGGCCGTCGCCAGCCGCAGCGGCCGCGGCCGCCGTTGCGGCGTCGACCTGCGCCATCTGCACCGCCGCCAGCTCCTCGGCTTCTTGCAGCGCGATCGAGCGGCGCTCGCTCTCGTCCATCTCTTCCTTGGCCTTGCGCGCGATGTGGAAAGCCATGCCGGTGCCGGCCGGGATCAGGCGGCCGACGATGACGTTTTCCTTCAGGCCGCGCAGTTCGTCGCGTTTACCCATGATCGCCGCCTCGGTGAGCACCCGCGTCGTTTCCTGGAACGAGGCTGCCGAGATGAACGAGTCGGTGGACAGGCTGGCCTTGGTGATGCCCAGCAGCACATCGGCATGGGTCGCGATCATCTTGCCTTCGGCACGCAACTTGTCGTTGGTGCCGAGCAGCTCTGAGCGCTCGACCTGTTCTCCGTTGATGTACTTGCTGTCGCCGGCGTTGGTGATCTGCACGCGACGCAACATCTGGCGCACGATGACCTCGATGTGTTTGTCGTTGATCTTCACACCCTGCAACCGATAGACGTCCTGCACCTCGTCGACGATGTAGCGCGCCAACTCTTCGATGCCCAACAGGCGCAGGATGTCCTGCGGGTCCGCCGAGCCGTCGACGATCAGCTCGCCGCGGTTCACGACCTGGCCTTCGTGGACCAGGATGTTGCGCTCCTTGAGCACCAGCTCTTCGTGGACCTTGCCTTCGGGGTCGGTGATCTGCAGGCGGTTTTTGCCCTTGGTCTCCTTGCCGAACGACACCGTGCCGGTGATCTCGGCCAGCGTGCCCACGTCCTTCGGGCTGCGTGCCTCGAACAGCTCGGCCACCCGCGGCAAGCCGCCGGTGATGTCGCGTGTCTTCTGGCCTTCGACCGGGATCCGCGCCAGCACTTCGCCTGGCGCCAGGTCCTGGCCGTCGCGGATCTGGACCAGCGAGCCGACCGGGAAGCCGATCGTCACCGCATGGTCGGTGCCCGGGATCTTGACCTCGACACCGGCGGCGTCGATGAGCTTGACCTGCGGGCGCACGACCTTGATCGCGCCGCGCCGTTTGGAGTCGATGACCACCAGCGTCGACAGGCCGGTGACCTCGTCGAGCTGCTTGGCCACGGTGACACCTTCTTCGACGTTCTCGAACTTCGCCTTGCCGGCGAACTCGGTAATGATCGGGCGCGTCAGCGGATCCCAGTTGGCGAGCACGGTGCCGGCCTTGACGTTCTGGCCGGCCTTGATGTTGAGCACCGCGCCATAGGGCACCTTGTGGCGCTCGCGCTCGCGGCCATGCGGGTCCATGATGATGATTTCGCCCGAACGCGAAATCACCACCAGCTCGCCCTTGCCG